>JADZFP010000338.1 GCA_020849825.1 Saprospiraceae bacterium | reverse complement strand
GTTGTAGCCGATACGGCGGTTTTTCTTCAAAACAATATTGACAATACCGGCGCCACCGCCCGATGCGTCGGATTTGGCGGAAGGATTGGTGATGACCTCCACGTTGTCGATGGCATCGGCGGGAATCTGGTCCATAGTAAGGGTAGTGGGGCGCCCGTCGACAAAGATTTGCGGCGCGGAATTGCGGAGCGTGACGTTGCCGTCGATATCCACGGCCAGCGAAGGCACGTTTTTCAAGGCATCCTCCGCCGTGCCGCCTGCTGCGATGGCGTTCTGGTCGACACGATAGATTTTTTTATCCAGCGCCAGCTGGAAACCGCCGGCCTCGCCTTGTACTGTCACTTCTCTGAGCACCTGATCGGAAAAACTGAGCCGGATATTGCCGAGGTCTTTGTCAAGTTTGCCAGCCATACCTTCCATGCCGCCGCCGCCGCCGTTGGGACGGCCCGTAATGCCGAATGTTACCTTTTTTTCAACGGTAGCGTAGCCCATGTAGCTGACTTTGAGGTTGAATTCACCCCGTATCGGCAGGTTTTCCAGACTGAAATCGCCGTTGTCTTCCGTCAATTGGCCGGCGATCAGGCGTTGTTCCATTTTTTTCGTCGCCGTATCAAAAACCATCCCGGTCAGTTGCACCGTGGCATAACCGAGGCCTTTGCCGGAAGCATCGTCAATCACACGACCGTAAAAGCGACCGATATTCATTTGTTGACCGCCATTGGGCCGACCGCCTTGCGGGTTTTGCGACAGTAGCAGGTACGGAAAAAACAAAATGAACAGCGGCATCCACAGGAGATGGGATGCATGGATACTTGTGCAGCGGTATTTCATGGAAATTCAAAAAATGATTGATAAACTGACTGTAATCGCCCATTTAAGGGACAAAAAACTGCGGACTCCAACCCTCCCGGGTTAAAGTCCGCAAAGGAACAACTTAAAACTCGAGCCATAAGAGTCTGTTCGACTATTAGGACTTCATTAAGCGTCAAACGGTAAAAAACACGACTGAACGGGAATTTACCGCATCAATGTTACATCGCCTTTGAACAACTCGGTGGAGCCGTCCAGATACCTGACTTCCACCACATAAACATACACACCGGGATTCAAATCCTGGCCCCGATAGCGCCCGTCCCAGCCTATACCGGGTGCATTGGGCGCCAGATCGATGCCTTCATACAGACAGGCGCCCCAGCGGTCGTATACCCTCAGGAAGTTGACGTTGGCGACCTCCGGGCCAGTGAAAACCGTCAAAACACCGTTGGCGCCGGCGCCGGGCCGGATGATATTGGGTACAAATACGCGGCCTTTGCGGTTGATGCGGACAACGATCTCGTCTTCCGCTACGCAACCGCGTTCATCCATGATGAATAGATTGTAAATCGTGCTGCGCTCAGGTTTTGACCAGGTCGTCGATAATCCCGGTGTCATCAGGCCACTCACAGGTGTCCAAAGCAGGGAATCGAGAAACAAGGCATTGGTTACACCGATCAACAATACGCTGTCGCCGTAGTGAATGGTTGTGTCGGGACCCAGATCGAGTGTAAGCAGCATGGCCTCCGGAACCTCCACGCTGTCGGTTCGTTCACAACCGTTGGCGTCGGTGGTGACCAGCAGGTACGGGCCGGCCGGCAGGTCTTCCACTGTCACGGGGAAATTGCCGCCGCCGGTCACTGGATTGCCGCTCAATTGGAACGTGTAGGGGCTGACGCTGCCCGCAACGCCTGTAATGACCAACGAACCGTCGGTGTCGCCGGCGCAGGTGGGCGGCGCAGTGCTGAATTCCGTAAAGAACGGCGGCGGGGCGGCCAGGTTAAACGAGTCAACTGCCGTGCAACCTTCGTTGTCCGTCAAAGTGAGGGCATAGGTTCCGCTTGGATGTTGTTCGCGCAAAACGCCGGTATCTCCTGTACTCCAATCGACTGTGAACGGCGGAATGCCGGCGCCTGGAATAACCTCGATGCTGCCGTCTTCGCTGAACGGGCAGCTGACTTGAAAGCCGTTGTAATCCGACAGCATGCTGCCAAAATCGGGTTCATCCAGCGTGATCGTCGCAGCGCCGCTTGTCGGGCCGGGGCAATTAGGCTGTACGGATGAAAAGTTGGTCAACGTGTAAGTGGTCGTTGCCGTTACGTTAACTGTTATAGTGGTATCGTTGAACACGTTGTTCAGAACGATCGGCGCCGGCCCTCCCGTCAGACTTAAATTGTAGGCAGAAGCGCCTTGCAGGTCGATCGACAGCGTAGCCGATTCACCGGCACACACAGTTTCCGTGCCGCTCAGCGTTGCGCTGGGCTGAAGAATATTGACCGAAGCCTGGCCCGTTACGTTACCGGGGCACCAGGCGTCCTGAACGGATACCAATGTGTACACCAAGGGGTTCTGGATGTTATTCCCGGTCAGATTGAAGGTGTTTTGCGGTGCGGTAATGGGGCTTTGATTCACATTGTTGTTGGCAAAAACAAACTGAAACGGCGCTGCTCCGGTAAATTGGATTTGGAACACCGCCCCTCCGCCGGCACAAACCGTCGTGTCGCCCGACAACGTTGCCGTCGGAATGGCGTGGAACACCAGCGGCACTGCCGGCGATTCGGAGCGACAGGGGTCGTTGAGGTCTACCAGGCCGTTGCCGTCGGGGTTGCCGACCAGGGCTACGACGTAATAGGTTTGTTCCGTTGCCATATTGCTCTGGAAAGAGAAACTAGGGGTAGCGCTGGTGCCGATGACCCCGTTCGGCAAGTCGGCCGGGTCTTCGCAGAGCACGTACACCAGCACGTCGTCCGGATCCAAAGATGGCGCAATAATCTGGTTTATATTGATCGTTTCGCCCACGCAGGCATCCTGGGGAGCGGTGTCGAGTGCGCCTGCATCACTGATACAGAGGCACATAGAGACGCCGGAGTAATCGGCCGAGCAACCCGTGGCATTGGTCACCGTGAAGGAGAAGTCTTCGGTGGCGTCAAGGGTGACGGAGGTAAACGTGCTGTCGTTCAGGGTGCCATCGAGCCCGCTTACTGTATACACCGGATTGGGCGCACTGCCGTTGCCGATCTGGAAAAGCACCGTGTACGTGTCGTTGGCGTAATCGCAGATTTGTATCACGTCCAGAATTGCCGGCGGCGGAATAACTTCTACGGTTGCGCTGCCCGAAACAGTGCCCGTACAACCGAATACCGAGCTTATACTGACCAATTCGAAGGTCACCGTGTTGATCGGGATAACCTGGATGCCAAAGTTGTTGCCCAGCGATATCTGAGGTGTCTGGTTGATGCCATTCGCCGAATAAATCAGTTGATAAGGCGCCCCGCCGGTCAGGTGAGCGACAAAAAACGTCGTGTCACCCGCACAAATTTGATCAAAACCATTCAGTTCACCAGTCACCGGCGGATGCCACAATACAGCCGGTCCAACTGCATACGACAGGCAGGGGTCGTTCAGATCGATGCCGGCGCCAAGGCCATCGCCAGCCATCGCCACAATGTAGTACGGCACGTTTGGTGTGATCAAAGCAGCATTAAAAGCAAAGTCGGGCGTGGCGCTCGTATCGATGTACTGCCAGCTGAGCGGATTGGGTGTGGTCACCAAAAAATACAGCAGGGCATCGTTGTTGTCGAGGACTTCCCCGCTGACCGGCGATGCACTGACGTCTTCGCCAAAACACAGATCCTGAGCAGTTTGGTCCATCGTGCCAGCCTCCGTAAGACAATTGCAGACCGGTACGCCTCCGATAGAATCTTTCCCGCAGAGCCAGGCATCGGTTACGATCACGACATACGGGTTGGGTACCGTGAGCGGGCCGCTGGTATAATGGCCGGTTGCCGGATCGTAGGCGCCCGGTTGCAGACTGATATTGACCAATGGCAGGTCGGCATTGATCACATCGAACTCGATGACGTAGGTTGAGTTGTCGGGC
>JADZFP010000337.1 GCA_020849825.1 Saprospiraceae bacterium | reverse complement strand
GACCGGCGGATGGCTGTGCGGCGCGTGAGTCTGCGGGCCGGCAATTCGTAAGGTTCGGGCAGACGGTATGCCTGGGCTTTCCAGCCGACGGAATCGCTGAAAGGCACGGCGCGATGGAATTGTTGAAGCCAGTCAGGCAATTGGGCGGACTCGCCCCTCCCCCACCCTACGCGGGCGGATTTGCAGCCGATGGTCAATATTGATACCGTTGCGAGCAAAACAAGGGTCGTTTTCATAGTCAGAGTTTGTTTCGTTGAAGGAACAGGTTGACGGCGCCGACGATGAAACCGGCGGCCAGGCCGCTTTCTTCGGCAGATACGCCTTGCGTTTGTATGCGGCGGATGTGCGGCGCGGTGATGGCGGTAAGCTCCGAATAGCCGGGGATGGCCGACAGGCTGCCGAAACGGGCATTGAGCGACTGCGCCGTTTGCACGAAATGGGGATACTTGGGATTGATGAAACTCCGCTCCGCGACGGCGTTGACGATGAAGGTGTCGAGCACGGTGAATTCCATAATTACCTAATTGTATAATTAGAAAAGTGAAGTTTGCACCGCCAGGTTGTGGGCTTGCATTTGTTCCAACATGACTTTTACTTCTTCCACCAGGCGAATTTTCAGGTCGCGTTCTTCCGGTTTCATCTGACTGAGCAAGACTTTCCGGTTGTACACCCGGTCGCGCCAGTTGAGTTCGGTTTTCAGTTCCTTGATATGGGCAGAAAGGCCGCAGATGCCGGGCGGATACGGAGAGTCGGCAGGCTTTTTGTTTTCGTGCAGCCACATCAGCACCTCGTGTACCTGGGTCATCAGGGCGATTTTGTTTTCGGCACTTTTCGGGGTCATCAGGCGTTCGGCGATGCGGCGGGGATAGACGTCTTTGCGCATTCGGATTTCGGTGAATACCTCGGCGAGGTGTTCGGGTCGGACGGTGGGATTTTTAGTCATGGCTGAACAGGTTTGGGCTTGTTGACAAGGGCTTGACAAGGCTTGGCATTTTTGACACTCTTGACAGATTTGACGGTTTTGACAGAGAAAAAAGAAAGTGTATTTATTTTTCTACTGTCAAGAATTCGGGGTGTCAAGACTTGTCAAACTTGTTCAACACGCTGGTTTACAAATATTTAATTCAAATACGACTGTCAAAAACTGTCAAGGGATTGGCGACACAACTCCGGTGTCAAATGCAGCAGGATGCTATCAATTTTGATCGGAGAGGCGATCCTGCTGGGCGCGTTCCTCGGCTTCCCGCAGGTTGGTCTTCTGGCGGATTTTTTCGTGCGACCAAACGTGCCCGGTTTTTTCGGCGATGCGGCGGTAAGAGTAGCCTTGTCGCAGGAGGTCCATGCAGCGTTCGAGCATGTCGCGTTCGAATTCTTCGCGGTCGGTGATGGACAGGTGGATAGATTCGACGGTGGTGCCGTCATATTCCCAAATCAGGTTGGGGCCGGACTTGGCCACGGTGAACGTGGCGACATTTTCCTCGGTAAAGACTTTGATGCCTTTGCGGTTTTTGATGTGCTTGATGTAGCGTTTGTGCGAGTCGAGTTTGGAAATGCCAATACCAATGACGTTGGTGGCGAAATTGGACAGAGCCTTGGCGCCGGCCAGGTGGCGGGCTTCGAGCGGCTCGGCGGTGTTGCGCTTGGGCGTGTGGGCCACAACCAAGACCGAAACGGCATAGCGGCGGCTGATGGTCATCAATTTGCGGACGAAGGCAGTGGCAATGCCGGGGTCGTGCGATTCGGATACGAGCCAGGAGAGGTTGTCAATGATGAGCAATTCGGGGTGTTCGAACTCGACCAGCGTTTCAATCTGCCGCATGATTTTCAGGTCGAGGTCTTTGAGGTCTTCGCACTCGGGGTTGATGTCGGCGCGGAAAAAATTGTCGCTGAACCGGTGGAAAGCCTTTGTGCGCTCTTTTGAAAATTCGGCCTCCACTTCTTCGCTATACCGGTCGGCCACGTCTTCATCATCCAACTCAAAGTCGAGAATGATGGTCTTTTTGCCCTCTGTGCATTCGTTGTAAAATTCCGGCCCGACAAAGGCCGAGCGACCCGCGGCCACGGCATCGCCAATCTGGAAAGCGAGGATGGATTTGCTGCATCCTTCATCACCAAAGATGAAACACACGTCGGACTCGCGCAGCAGGCTGCCCATGAGGTGGCGGCGTGGTTTGGCCTGTGCGCCCTTTACCACAACTTCGGTCATGCTGCGGATGCGCAGCAAAGCGGTCGGATTGACCAACTTGGTGCCGAGGTGCATTTGGTCATAGAGGTCGAACACGTCCTCTAATTCGTAGGCACGGCGGATGGTCTCCGAGCAGCGGCGGATCAGCTCTCGTATTTTCTGCAACTGATAGAGCATCCGCACATGGTATTCGAGATGCGCGGTACTGGCAACCCGGCCTGTCATTTCGACCAGGCGATACGAGCCGCCGACAGTATTCTCCAATTTGTTTTTCCTAAGCCAGTCAGTCACCGTCAGCAAGTCAATAGGCGCGCCTTGTTCGTGGAGGTTGTGAATGGCGCGGAAAACAATCTGGTGCGCTTCCAGGTAAAATGTCTCTTCCGAGCAGATATGCCGGATTCGGCCAAAGGCATCGCGTTCGAGCATCAGGGCGCCTAACACCGCTTCCTCGGCGGGCAGGTCTTGCGGGGGTAATTTGCCAAAAACGTAAGCGGAAAGATTTTCGCCTTCTTTGCGGATGGCTCGAAGGACTTGAAGGCGTTTTTTCTCGTCGAGGCCGAAGGATTCGAGCAACTGCTCGAATCCGCGTGGGGCGCCGGGATGCGGTTTGGCAGGCTGACTGCGTTGCTGCTTTGCCATGATGAATAGATTTAGCGGTTAGAAAAGCATAACCATGCCGTCGTTACGACGGGCTAAATCCGCAGTCAGAGGCTCCCACCGGGCCTAAGCGTACGTCGGGAGGAGTCTCGCCGGGTTAAAACCGGGTCTTTTTTTGTCATTTTTTACCTTTTTTCGGTTACATAGTACAAGGCTATGCTCCCTCAAAAAGTTAAAAACTGCCTAAAAAATCCCTCGCTTTTAACTCCGCCAGACTCCTCCCGACGTACGCTTGCGAAAAATAACAGCAGGTTTATCCGCTATCCCGTATTTTTGCGGTGGCTTTTTTGCATGCAGCGGGATATGCGAATATCTCCTGTGTGTGAGGGGGGGACGGTAGGCTACCGTTCCCCTTTATTGTTTTTGTTTCCAACAGTGGTGCGCGCGCCGCTGACTTGCGGCCAACATTTGATAGACAAGTACGGAAATAAAGCCCGTATCTTTGCTTTGCAAATAGTTGTACTGTATCACGGTACAGCGAGGAAAGGTTGACGCGCTAACGGGTGCGTTGGCCTTTCCAGTTTCGAGGGGTTTTGTTTTACAAAAATATTGACAGCCAAACGATTGAGTTGTTAAAATTGGTGTTGATATTGGGCAAAACTGTCTTTTCAATTCGTGAACGCTACCTGTTGCCGTGTCAGTCGGACAAAACGACGAAACGCAAGTAGCCGGTGAAGACCGGAATCTCGGGTTGTTTGTCACCTTGCTTTCTCTCCCATTCTACGGATTTTTCCCTGTAACGGTTGGTATCGTCGGCTTGGATTTCCCGGATTTCCGCGCGGAGTATTTCAATTTCTCCGGCAGGGTCGTCGGGGTTTTTCACCTTTTCCCACTCCTGCATCTCGCGGCGGATGCGTTCGTATCGAGCCACATCCGAAGTGCCGATGGCCTCTCCCTGTCTGCGCAGTTCGCGGATGCTGCGCTGCGCCTCGCGGTACTCCCCTGCCTTTTCTTCGTATTGGTATTGCAACATGGCAATCCGGCGGTTCAGCGTATGAATACGCGGGCTGCTTTGAAAACGAACGCTTGACAACCCATTGGCGCTGTTTTCCCCATAATCGTTGTCTATGGGGCGCACACGGAGCGCATCAAGATAGTCGTCTTTGAAGTGATAGCTGATTTCGGGCGTGATGCCGCCCGCCGCTTCAAACTGAACGTTGGAATGGATTTCCACGCTCATCAGTTTTTTGCCCAGCAACAGGCGGTTGAGGCTGTCGGCGCTGACGCTGACAAAGGCCGTGTCTTTGAAAGCGAAATGTCGCCCGGTGTGCATCGGTACGACCCGCTGCACTTCCACTTCCGCCTCGTTGATGTGGTGAAACTTGCCCGCATCCATCAACAGAATGCGGGAATGGGTGGCTTCGAGGCAAAGGCCTTTGCCGTGCCGCTGCTCGGTGCCGGTGCGGTACCAATACTCGACTTCGAGCATATCGTCGGACTTGTGGAACTCGCTGGAAACGTGTTTGATGGTGCCGAACAGCCGGTTGTAGGAAGTCCAGAATCCGTTTTTGAAAAGTGGAACGAGAAACACGCCGCACAAAACGGCTACACAGAAAAATACGGTTTCATGGCGGATGTTGCCGGTCTCGAAACGGTAGCGCGGATCGCCGGGGATGACGCAGGCCGATTTGTGAAAGGGATAAAACAGTTTGACCCCGTTGACGGTACACATATCGAGGATGATGTGGCTCAGATAGCCCCAGAAGAAAAACCAAGAGAGGTCGGTGTGCCCGGAAACTGCTCGTTCGGCAAAGGCGAAAATCAAGGTAAGCACAACGAGCGCTGCAACCGAGTGGGTGAGTGTGCGATGGCCGTAGCGCCGGTTGAGCCAATAAGAAAGCGGCCCTACTACCCGGCCCACCGGACTGGAAGTATTGTCCACGTCGGGCAAGACGGCTGCCGCGAGCGTTACCGCGATGTACCAGGGCGAAGCCAGCAGGTTGATACCGCTGATGGTGGCCCCAAAAACGCCGGTGAACACGGCGCCGCCGACAATGTGGTTGGGGAGCGTCATGGAACAGAATTTTCGGAATTATGGAATTTACAGAATTTGTCTGGCGCTCGGTCAGACGTATTTTCTTTTTGTCTGGCGGAAAATGGGGCGACCAAAGAGCAGGAACAGCAAGGCTGCGCCGCCGATGAGTTTGTAAGCGCCGGTGTCTTCGTCGCCGAGTTCGCGCCCGACATAGCGCAGGATCATCAGGCAGGAAAGCAGTACGACGAAGGGCACGGTCATATCAATATCGGGCGTGGCGGCGGTGTGGTTGATGGTGCGCATCACCTGAAAGTCCACGCGGTCTTCCTTGCTGTACCGCTCGCACATTTCTATGATAAACAATGGGTTGCCGCCGGTTTGGTCGTACACGTGGTTTTGATACGCTTCCCAGTCCCCCACCCTATCGGCAAAGTCGCAGGACATTCGTTCGATGAGTTCCAGTGATTCCGGGCGGCTCAGGGGTTTGAGTTCTATTTTTTGAAAGTTCGAGAGCCAGGTCGCTTGTGAAATGGGAACGACCCTCGCTGCAACAATCAAGTGGAAATGGTTTTTCATCCGTTCCAAAATGCGGATGGCCGTAGGTGTCAGGTGGTCGGCGCGGTCGATGATGATGGTATATTCCTGTGGTTGGGTGATATTTACCAAGACTTCGTGGAGGCGTTTTTCGCTGTCCTTCATCACAATTTGGCCAAGGTCATCCCGGTTGACGAGCGCGTTGCCGTCGCGATCCTGGTTGGAATACACGGCTGCGACCACCGCGTCTTTATCTTGGTCGTAGAGTTCCAACACGAGGCCGGCAAGGACTTTTTTGCCACGCGTCATGTCGTCCACGCGGAGCATTTTTCCTGCATTATAGTTTTCGAGCAAGTGCGATTTGCCGATGCCTTGCGGACCGTTGAGTAGCACGTTTACCTTTTTTTCGCAGAGTTCGACCAATTTGGCAAGTTCGGCTTTGCGCCCGATGATAAACTGGGTTTTCTCACCGCGCCGGGTCGGCAGCACATGGACGCGTGGTGCGGGAAAGTGGCGGCGGTAGAGCCTGCGCCACCACGATTGGCGGTCAATGCGCTGTACAGCTTCGCGCAACTGGATTTCGGGGACGTGGGCATAGATTTCGGTGGTGCTGCTTTTTTTGTGGCCGAGCAAACGGCTGAGCCGCAGCATGTCCACGCCTTCCGCAGCGAGGCGGGTGGCGTAGGTGTGGCGCAGGCTGTGGGGGCTGAATTTGCCATGTGAATAGCGGCGGATCCGCTTTTCTATTTGTCGCGGGTTGATGCCTTTTCCGGTTTTGCTGCCGCGCCCGGCAGGAAAGATGTAGGCTTCCGGGTGGCGTTCTTTCATGTCATAGACCCAGCGTGCGAGCTCGTCGAGCGTCCGGGAAGGAACCGGAATAACGCGCCATTCTACGTTTTCCCGCTTTTTCAGGCTTTTTACATGGAGCAGGGCTTTCGGGAAGTCAATGTGGCTTACCTGGATGCTCGCCACTTCACCACGGCGCAGACCACAATCCAACATGAGCAGAGAAATGAGGCGGTATTTACGGTTGCGGATGTTGGACAACAGACCTTCCTGTTCCTCAGCGCTGAGGAACTTTATTTTTCTGTGGGTATCCAGATTCGCCACCATAACAGGTTTTGTTTTAAGTTTTGCCCTGCGATACAGGAATAGGAATACACAAAGTTTAGGAAATTTTCCCAAATCAAAAAATTCACTTCGGGCCGACGGGGGGTACGGGGGGATGTCATAATGCGGTTAATGACACCCTTTTTTTCGGGACAAAAGGTGTCATTTTGGTGAGGAGGTGCTGACAAATTTTTTGTTTTGAAAATGGCGCTGTTTGCCCGGTGCGTGGCAACGGGCAAAAATGGATGTGACTGACGGGAGGATGGCCTGTGGTAGCAACAGGGACGTGATGGCGGGAAACAAAAGCCCTCGTGCATCCATCGGGACACACGAGGGCATCGAGGCGGCTGAGTTGGGTGTTCAGCCTTAGATCAGGTCGCGCTCGACGAGGGCGCGGACGTAGGCCATCTTGTCGGTCTTTTCGCGGACGCAGCGGGCGCCGAGGGCGATGAACACGCTTTCGGGAAGGTCCACGGAGACCCGGATGAGGCGCTCGGCCTCGCGCGGCTTGGGCTTGCGCCCTCTCCTACCCTGCTCCTGGGCTGAACGAGGTTCGGACTCAACTACGGGTTTAGGTGGCGATGCAGCGGCCGGCTGCGCGGCAGATTTGACCGGCTGCTCGTTTTTGGGCGCGTGAACTTCGCGGGCCATGGCTTCTATTTCTTCGGGCGAGACTTTGCTGGCCGGTTTCACGGTTTGGAGAAAGGTATCGAAATTTTTCTTGGCCATGCGTGATACGGAATTTAAGCGGTGAAGGCTTGGGGAACAACTCGCAGCGTTCTGGACAGATGCGCCGGCGTTACAAAGGTAATTATATGATTACCTAATTACCTAATTAAAATATTAGGAAATTGCGGGCGCTCCTCAGGCGCTGACCTGTTCGAGCAGTTCGAGGACTTCGTTGGTAAGGGCCTCAATTTCGGCGATGGCCTTCTTGTCCTGCATTTCGGTGACGCCAAGGCCGGTGAGGTTGGCTTCCTTGTAGGCGACGCGGTGCGCCACACGGGATTCGAGTACCGGCACTTCGAGGCGGTCAATAGCTTGGTAGATGGTGCGGTTGACGATCGCTTTGCTGTCGTATTCGTTGAGCAGGATGCCGAGTCCGGCGGTCTCGATGCCGCGCCGCTTCTGGATGGCGCGGGTGTCGTTGTAGCGCAGGAGGAATTTTTCGAGCGCGCCGAAATCGTTGCCGCTGGGCATCACGGGTACGACGACGAAATCGGCTATCAGGACGATTTTGGTGGTGATTTCGGAGAGCGCCGGAGAGCCGTCTATGATGACGACATCGAAGTCATCGGCAGCCTCGTTGGCTTTGGTGGCAAGGTTATCTTCGTTGACCAGGAAAACAGCAATAGGTTCGAGGCCGTTGCCGTTGCGTCGCTCGCTCCATTCGAGAGTGGAACGCTGTTCAGTATCGGTGTCAATGATGCACACGGTCTTGCCTCCGTGCCAGATGCTGACGGCGAGGTTCTGGCTGATGGTGGATTTTCCCACTCCGCCTTTGAGATTGGCGACTGCGATGATGGACATAGCGTTAAAATTGTTTAAGTATGATTGCCGTTGGTGTGAATTGCCGGGCAAAAGTAAGGTATTTTGTAATTAGGTAAGTAAAAGAGTATTTAATTATTTACTTAAAAAATTAAATAATTACATGATTATGTAATTAAGAAAATGCCAGAACCAAGGACGCATGAAAGGCTAAAAAGCCACGAAACCCAGACTGACCGGAAAGGATGCTTCCACCGCCATCGTTTTGACCGCCAGATTTGCCCGCCATCGAACGATTCGCCCATTTCTCGCACAAAGGGGCGATGAGGGAAGAAAGTCGCTTAGAACGAAAATTAGGGCCTGTTTTGAAAATGGCCTTTCGGGCGTCCGACTTGCCCGGCGTGTGTCGGGGTACATCATTCCATGCGCTTTTTGATTACTTAATTAAGTGATTATTTAATTAGGTAATTACATGAAAGGATATTTTTCTCACTTTCGCCGATGACGGAGGCGACTTTTTTGGAACGGTTGGGCCGACGGTACGAATTTAATGATACGTTTTGGTAAGTATGTAATTACAAAATTGACAGCAGACCAGTCGGGTGGGGCAGGGATGGGTGTTCTGTTCGGCGGGAGCGGTTTCCGCAAGCACTGTCGAGCCACTTGATTGCGTAATAACTGATCGGATTTTGGCTGGATAACGGTCGGTTGGACGGCCAGAAATTGACATAATCAATAGGGTTTACTCCGTTAAAAATTCCCGACCAGTTTTGCGGCTGAATACAAAAAGGCCTGCCGAATAGGGTAGGGGAGACTTTAATTTTGTAATTACCTAAGTATTTGAGTATTTAATTAGAAAGAATGGAAAATGGCTTGAAAGCATCAAAGCAAAGAGTGCGGCAACGGGGCTGAATAAGGAGCGCACAATCTTTTGCGGATAGGGTGGGGGAGAAGAAAAGATTTAGGGTGTGGCCGGCTGCGCCGGGATGTAATTATCTGATTAGGTAAGTAAGTAATTATCTAATTGGCTCCCTTTCACTATTTTTAAAGGTGTCGATTTCGACACGGTTAAAACTTGGCGGGGTTCTGCGGCCGTCGGTTAAAACGGTGAGCGCTTACATACATTTTAATAATTAGGTGATTAAATAATTACCTAATTATTTAATGCCGCTGAGGGAGTTCCGGTTTTAAACCCATCGAATTCGATGGGTTTAAAACCGGAACCGAGAAAGCGATCAACAGGGTGGGGAGGTTCAGGATTTTTCGGGCGACGTGTTTTCGTCGAGCAGGGGCTGCACCAGCGGCGAGAGCAGTTTTTCGAGGGGCAGGTGATTGAGGTTGTAAAGGGCGGCGAGTTGGCGTTGGGCGGTGCGTTGCAACTCGATGGCGCGGATGCCGCGTTCGACCTCATGGTTGATGAGGACCTCGTTGTAGGCTTCGATGTTGGCGAGTACGAGCAGTTGATAGATGTCGGCCACGTCGCGCATGTTGTAGCCTTTGGCTACGAGGTCGGCATTTTCGGCGCGCCACTGCTCGGCGGTCATGCCGAAAACGGCCTGGTTGAGCATATCGGCTTCTTCGCTGAACGCCACCAGGCCCGAAGGAGTGGGGTTGCCTTTGATGACCGGCAAGATGTGTTCGCGGATGGCTTCCTGATGCAAGTGATAGTTGACTTTGGAAAGGGAGCGGCGCAAGTCCCATTCGGGGTTTTCGAGGGATTTGAGACGCTGGAATTCTTTGATGACGTAGAGGTGAAAAACCGGACTGAGCCAGGAGCAGAAGGCGAGGGCTAAGTCTTGATGGGCAAAGGTGCCGCTGTCGTAACGACCTTTTTTGATCCGAAGGCCGAAGGCGTTGGTTTGTTGTGCCCACCTGCTCGGGGACAGCGTAAAACGATTTAGCCCCGCCTCGTTTCTTAACCTATCGAATTCGATAGGTTTAAAATTATCGTTGTGCAAGAGTTCCCAGGCACCGAGCAGTTCGATGGTGTCTTTCAAGCGCATCCAGTTGTTGATGAGAATAAAGGGGTCTTGCTCGTTAAACTTTTTGGCAATATCAGTAAGGCTGATGAAAT
>JADZFP010000336.1 GCA_020849825.1 Saprospiraceae bacterium | reverse complement strand
GAGCACGTCTACGGTGTCGAGCCGCTGCGCCGTGTTGCCAAAGCGGACAATGATGCGCCGCAGGTCGAGTTCGTCGAGCAACAGGTTCAGGATTTCGGAAGCGCTGAGATCGGCGATCAGGGGGCGCAGTTCGCTCAAACGTTGCATGAATGGGTCGTCGGAAGCCCAGGGCATTCGGCCGGCAGACTCCCGGTACAGCCAATTCAGTCGCTCTTCGGTCAGTTCGGCGAGGTTTTTATGTCCGATCAGCAACCGTATTTCTGCAATACTGAGCGCATCGGAAGGCGTGACGAGGTATTTCAAACAAGCCATCACCAGCCGCGCTTCCGGGGTGTCGAGGAGGCCGGTTCGGGCAATGGCGGCCTGCAAACCGGCGCGGTGGAGGGCTTCCGCCATGTCCTGGCAGGCCTTATTACTGCGGCACAACACCGCGATGTCGCCTGCTTGCACGGGGCGCAGCTGGTTTCTTTTTTTGTTGTAAACGGGCCATTTTTGCTCCAAAAGCACGCGCAATTGGTCGGCGATGCAGTTTTCGAGCCAGGGTGAGCCGGGCGTCTTGCGCTCGTCGAGTTCGGATCGAAAATGCCAGTGGACGATAGCGTTCCGGTCGGCGCCGTTCAGTTCTTTGTCTTTGGTGAAAGACGGTACGAGTACAATTTGTTCGGCCGGCAAATCGCTGAATGCGCGGGTAAATATGGCATTGCTCAGATGAACCAGATCGGCCCGGCTGCGCCACGATTTTTTCAAAATATTCTCCTCGCGGATGCCGCCAGTGGCATCCACAACGGCTTTCATCAGGGCCGGTTCGGCGCCGCGAAACCCGTAGATGCTTTGTTTGGGATCGCCCACCCAGATGGATTGCCGGGCCAGGGCGCTGAGTTGCAGGAAGATGTCGAGCTGGATGGGAGAAGTATCCTGAAATTCGTCGACGAGCAGCAGGTCGAGTTCTT
The DNA here is from genome assembly GCA_020849825.1 of Saprospiraceae bacterium. Classification (GTDB taxonomy): domain Bacteria; phylum Bacteroidota; class Bacteroidia; order Chitinophagales; family Saprospiraceae; genus M3007. The sequence goes on along the minus strand of JADZFP010000336.1, from coordinate 3,825 downwards.
CGCGGAGTGTGTTGCGCACGCTTTCGATGCGGAGCAGGCGGCTTACGTAACACTCCATGTCGGTGTAGTCGATCAGGCCGCGTTTGCGTTTGTACTCTTCGTATTCCGTCAGGGCGTCGGTGGCGACGTCGAACAGCAGTTCGATGAAATTTTTGACGTCGGCCCTGAATAGCCGGTGCTCGTCGTGGCTGGCGGCGAAATCGCGCAGGGGCTGGTACAGTTCGCGGCTTTTGACGGCGACTTCCGATTTGGCGATTTTGGCCCACTCCTTCCAGTACAACTCACCGCGCCAGCGGAGCTGGTTTTGCATACTGCGCACCATTTCGGCGGTATCGCGGGTCTTTTTGGTTTCGTCGGCCGTATTGGCGTCGAGTGCTTCGAGGGTTTGATCGATGAGCGAGATCAGCCGGTTGTTCCAGACGACGGGGTCGGTCGACTGGACGGGCGGCAGTAGTTGTTCGAACGATTGCCAGGAGCGCCGTTTGCTTTCTTCGAGGGTTTCGCGGGAGAAATTATTGGCTCTGGCGGCATCGGTCAGGTCGCGAATGTCGCGGCGCCAGTCGTACGCTTCGCCGAATTTCCGATTGCTCAGGCCCAGTTTTTCCGCCAGGGTATTGAGCGCCTCGATGCGATTTTCGGTCAGTACCTGCGACAGCGATTCGTTGAACAGGCGCTGCTCGTCGCCCTCCGCAATAATTTCCACCAGGGGCGACATGCCCGCCTCGAATGCAAAGCGTTGCAACAGCCTGACGCCGATGCTGTGTACCGTACCGATCAGAGCCTGACCCAATTCGTTGGCGGCTTCGGTCTGGCCCGCTTCGAGCAACCTGACCCTGACGCGCTCCTGCAATTCGGCGGCCGCTTTTTTGGTAAAAGTAGTGGCCAGAATACCCGCCGGCCGCACGCCGGAAGAGAGCAACTCGACCAGTTTGCCGGTCAGCGTATAGGTTTTGCCGCTGCCGGCCCCGGCAGATAGGACGGTGATGTTCATAACTTATTTTCGGATGAAATAAACCGCCAGCACCAAAAGGGCAAAACCCGTGTAGTGGTTCCATTTCAGGGTTTCATTTTTAAAAAAAATCAGGGTAAACACCGTGAAAACCAGCAGTGTAATCACTTCCTGAATCACTTTCAACTGAACAAGGCTGAAAGGCCCGCCGTTTTCGCGATAGCCCATGCGATTGGCCGGCACCATGAGGCTGTACTCCAGAAGGGCGATCAGCCAGCTGGCGATCACCAGGCCCAACAAGCCGGCTTTTTGAAAAAATTTCAGGTGCTGGAATTTCAGGTGGCCATACCAGGCGAACGTCATGAACACGTTGGACAAAACCAGCAGGACAATGGTATAGATTCCTTTCATTTCTGTAAAGAAGCGAGTTCTTCCGGCAAATATACCCTCGATTCTGTCGTTCAGAGCATGCCTGTAATTTTCTGTCTGCGCTACCTTCGCGCGCTAAAACCCACTCTTGGATTTGCCATGAAACTACTTTTTGGCCTTTTACTGACCCTGGCTGTCTTTACGGCCTGCCGCAACAATCCATCGGGCGCTAAATTGCCCGAACAGCCCTCCGAAACCATGCTCAATGCTGCCGGCCTGCCAGCTGATTTTGTTCCTTTTTACCGGCAGTTTCACCGCGATAGCGTGTTTCAGATGGGGCATATCGACTGGCCGCTGTCTGGCAAAATGGCCAATCAGGTCGACAGCGGGACGGTCGACCTGCAGGAGATCAAATGGACGCCTGAAAACTGGAACCTCCAGCACGAAGTGGATTTCAGTACCGGTGAATTTGTGCAGGAATTCGAACCGCTGGGCGATGTGATGGTGATCGAACGCATCCGGACGCCGGGGAGCGAGTTTTCCCTCGAGCGGCGTTTTGCCAAACGCCCCGACGGCGAGTGGCAACTCATTTATTACCGCGATATGTACGAATCGGAATAAACTTAACGGGGCGCTTGTTTGGCGAGTTGGTATTCTTTCCACAGTTTGTACACTTCGCGCCAGCTGGCGTCTTTCATGCCCTGTTGCCGGTTGGCCCTGCTGATGCGGCTGATGATTCGCCAATGCCGGTAGTAATCACGGTAAGCCCGCCAGATGCCGTGTGCGGGGTCGAACACGTGCGCCGGGTCGCTGAGCACGCCGTTGAGTTCCATGATTTTGACCTCGCCTCTTTTCAATGCCTCGATACTGGCCGATTTCAGGTCGAAACGGCCGTAAAAAACGCCATCGAGCTGGCTGCAAAGCGGCTCGAATGCGGCGTGCAGGTGTTGGTCGATCAGGTGGTTGGCAGTGAGAACTGCGGTGCCTTTGCAGTGATTGCCGATAGTTTCGATGCGCCGAAACTCGCCGTCTGCAGGGATTTCTGTGAGCAATTCGGGCTTTTCCTGTTCAAAACGCCCGAGCTGGAGTGCCGCTCTCGGCTGGCGTTTCATCAGTTGGCGGATGCTGCTGCGGCCGTCGCCCTTAACGCTCAAAAATTCTTTCTGACAAACCGAACTAATGCCGAACTCCGGCCGGTCGCCGGGGATTCGATAGAACAGCACGCTGAATTCCAGGGGGTGCTCCAAAAACTCCTGCACGATAAAGTCGACCCGAAATTGAGACAGGTGGTCGGCCAGGGTCGTCGGGTCGTTTATTTTTTTGACCAAAAAACCGCGTTCGCCCACGTCGGGTTTGGCAATAACCGGAAACGAAATACCGGCTTCGGTTAGTTGTTGAAATACCTGTTCGGCCCCGGCCCCGCCGCGGATAAATACGGATCTTGGGAGCGCCTCCGAAGGCAGCAACCGCAGAATGTCGGATTTTGATTCGCCGAACGACCCGCCGAGCGGAATGGCCGGGTTGACCGTGGAGATGAAAAACAGTCGCCGCAGGCGCAACGCAAACCAGAGGTAGATCAGGGCAAGCGGCGCCACGGCGGCCCCAAAAGGCCAGTATTCCCAGCTGCCCCAGCGGATACGCCAGAGCCGAAAACGGAAAAGAAGCAATTCGAACGTATTCAAGGCGGGTAGGAGCGGCGTCTGTAGCCGGTGTGGCGGCGGTTAGTCCTGAGTGTTGTGTAGCAGCGCTGTGTCGTGGGCGGTGTTTTTCCGGTATTTCAGGGTCGAAGGCGCGACGCCGAGGTTGGCAGGCACGACAAGGTCGGGGAAAGAGGATTCCAGCCCGATACGGATAATTGCCAGGTGATGTACAGCGTGATCGAAGGCGTATTGCAATTCGCGCCCGATGGAAGACGGATAGGCGGGTCGGTCGTCGCTGCCGCAGTCGGAGAATTCGCTTTCGACCATAATCGTTGTTTGTTCGTCGAGTTGCCCCACGATGGTCATGGTGTATTCGAGTACGGTGAGTGCGGCGGCGGGGCTTTCTTCGATGCGTTGTTCGCGGCGGCGGCCGCCGTAGTTGACCGTGCCGCTGTCGCAGCCTTCGATCAGGCAGGTATAAAATTCGAGAATATGCCTGAAATGTTGCCCGATGCTGCTGCCATGCAAAATTTTCAAGGGAGTGCAAAAAGAAGCCGGTTTCAATGCGGCCAGTAATTCGGCCATTTGGTCGGCGATCAGGATTGTTCCTTGTTTGGCATTCATAAAAAACAGATAAAAGGGTTGGAGAGAAGGCGAAAATAGCCGGAGCAGCGTCAGTGTAAACCTGTGGCGGCCATTTTTTGCCAAAACATCGATTGCCGGTCGCTGGCGCCGCCCGGCAGATCGAAATAGTCCATTTGCCAATGGTTGTTATTTAATACGAGTTGGGTGATGCTGACGGTTTGCACGCGGCCTGCCCTGTTCATGACAAAATCCTGCTCGGGGTCTCCGATGCTGCCGGTCCGG
>JADZFP010000335.1 GCA_020849825.1 Saprospiraceae bacterium | reverse complement strand
GGATGGGAACGGAGTTGCTGGAGCGTGTTATTTCATCAACATAGCCCGCCGGTGATGTTATCCAGGGCATTGAAAAGCAGTGCAATAGAGGCTGTCTCATAAGTCAGAGTACCCATAAGCCCTGGCGAATAAAGTTTCACGCAAAGCCGCAAAGGCCGCCAAACGACAAATTCCTAGCGTGCTTTGCGACTTTGCGTGAAATAATGTCAGTACGATTTTGGGCCTGCCCGACTTGTGAAACGGCCTCTAACCCAATTTACCGCACCACCACCTTCACCGCTACTTCACCACTCGCCGTCACCACCCGACAAACATACCATCCGGCCGCCAGGCCGGGAGCGGGGTGCAGATCGATCGTTTGCTCGCCGGCGGCTTGCCAGCCGGAAAAACAGGTCTGAACCCGGCGACCCTGCGCATCTTCCAGTTGCACCGTAACCGATCCGGGTTGCGGGTTGACGTACTTCAAGGCGCTGCCCGGGCTGAGCGGGTTCGGGTACACCAGTACTTCTATGGGCCCGTCGCCGGGCTCGGGCGCCCCGACGCTCAGATTGGGAAGGTAACGCACCAGTGCAATGTCCTGATCGAAACCGTTGCTGCTGCTTCCGCCTTGCAGGATACCGCCGTCGGGCAGGATCGCCAGGGCGGTCGGGAGGTCATTGTTCCCCTGCAAATCCTGTCTGGACAAGCCGTTCAGGCCGAACTCGGGATCGGGCTGGCCGTTCGACAGGAAGCAGTACAGGGCAAAGTCGGCGCTGGCGCCGCGATAGGTGCCGAGCAGGATGCGGCCGTTGGATTGCACGGCGACGCGGGGCTCGTAGTACAGGTCTTCGTACGCTGCCGGGATGTGTTCGTTGGGCGTCAGCACGCGGCCGTTGTCGCCGAAAGTTGGATCGGGGTCGCCATTGGGCAAAAGGCGCAGGAGGCCGGTGGAGTAGTTGTCCTGATCGCTGAAAAAAGCGGCCAGGATACGCCCTTCGGCGTCGAAGTTGAGGTCGTGGACGATTTCCTGATGGGTATCCTGATCGAGTATCACCGTGCCGGCATTGCCGAAGGAAGGGTCGGGCGTGCCGTCGGGCAGGAAACGTGCTGCGAAAGCCGCTTCCCCATAGTTGGCGCTGCCTCCGACCAATATTTTTTGATCGGGCTGTATCCGGATGCAATGGCTGTTGAAGGAAAAGTCGATTTCGCTCAGATTGAGGCGGCCCGTTCCGTTCCAGCCGGCATCCGGCGTACCGTCGGGCCAATAGCGGGCGAGGTAGTCGTAAGTGGAAAAGTCGGTAGGGGTGGTTGCGTCAAACAGCACCAGCAATTTACTGTCGGCCTGAACGGTCATGGCAGTAAAGGTGATGTAAATCAAAGAGTCGACCGAAGTCAGCCAAATTCCCTGGTTGCCGAATGAGGGGTCGGGCGAACCGTCGGGCAGCCAGCGGGCGAATCCCAGCTGATCGTTTGACGCGCTGCCGCCCAGAACAAGTTTGCCGTCGTTCTGGATAACGAGATCGGACAGGAAAGGGCTGATTTCGAGTGCTTCGGGGGCAATTTGATTTGATTCAAAAACACCTTCTGCGGTAAACCGGGTCAGGGCGTATCGATCAGTCACCGACAACTCGTTGCCCGTCCAGACTTTCCCATCTGTGCCAAGCGCCAATTCGTGCATAATCTCGGTACCGTTGCGCAGGTTGTGCACCGCCCATCCGGCGCCTAATGCCCCGAAACCCGCGTCAACAAGCCCGTTGGGCAGGTATTTCGCCAGCGCCAGGTCGTAGCCAGCGCTGTCGGCGGAATATCCGCAGGCCAGTATCTTGTTGTCGGGCAACAATTCCAAATGATAAAACGCCGAGGTTTGTTCAGGAATCAGGGTGGTGAAGGTGCCGTCGGAGGTCCCGTCGCTGTCGAACCGAATCAGGGCGGCGCGGGTGGTTCCGTCGGGGGTGGTGAGGTGACCGCAGGCCAGAATTTTTCCGTCGGACAGCGGCATTACATCGCGAACCGTGTTGGAAGTGCCAATTAACAACTGACTTTCTCCATTGCCGGCGAATGTATTGTCGAGGTTGCCGTTTGCCAAAACCCGCGCGATCAGAAACGCGCGGCCGAAGGCCAGGTTGCGGTAGCCGGCAACCACGAACTGGCTGTTGTTCTGAACCGATACGGCATACAACTGTGTGAAACCTTCGGCATTATCGAGTTCGAGCAGGCCGTCGGAATTAAAACCGGTAAAGGGGCTTCCATCGCCGTTGAAACGGGCAACAATGCCCACGCCGCCGGAGCGGGAACCCACACACACCACGCTGCCGTTGAGCAGAATATCCAGGTCGTAAAAAATACTGCTGCCGGTTCCGGTCAATACATCCAGTTTGGCTGTGCCATTCACGCCGAAACTCGCGTCGGGGGTTCCGTTGGGTAAAAGCCGCACCACGACTGCTTCATTGCCCATGCCCATGTTCGAACTGCCGGCTGCCAGTATCCGGCCGTTGGCATCCAGTTCGACGGCGTAAAAACGGTCGAAACTCCCGAGCGCATCGTAAATGAATACCCCGCCGTTGCCGAAACCGGGGTCGGGGTCGCCGTTGGGCAGCATACGCGCCACGAAACCGTTGAGGCTTTGACCGTCGAATTGAAACCCTGCGGTGAGTATTTTTCCGTCTGCCTGCATTTTCATGTCAAAGGGCAGGTAGTCGGTCGTATCGTTGCCGAAAATGGCGTGGCCGTTGCTGGCAAAACCTGGGTCGGGCGAACCGTCGGGCAGGTAGCGGCTGGCAAAGACGAAATCCCGCCTGCCGGTCCACAAATCGCCCGCCGCCACGATTTTTCCGTCGGGCAACACGGCGCAGCCATAGGCCAGTTCGAAGCTCTGACTCAGATTTTGAATAACCTGGCCGTTTTGGCCGAAAGACGGATCGGGGTCGCCGGGGGTCTGCGCCGCTGTCGGGTTTATGATGGCGAGCAGGAAGGCCGTTGTGATGAGCCCTGGCAGTAGTGAATAGCGTTTTTTCATGGTTTAATTGATTTATTTAATGGTTGCTGATAGAAAAAGTCTTTCGCTCCACCCCCACGCCGATAATGGTCATCCCCTTCCAGCGCTTGGGCAGTTTGGTCTTTACCCGAACGATGCCCTGCGGCGTGATGTCGAGCCCGCCGAAGCCCATGATCGTGGCCTGTAAAAAGCCGCCGGCCCCGGTGGCGAAGTAGGGGTTGGTACCGCCGGCGGTTTCGGCCAGTACGCCGAAGGGCGGCACTTCGTTGGGTTTGTAACTTTTTACCCAAAGTTCGTAGGCGCGTTCGGCGTCGCCGTTGCGGGCGGCCGATACAGCCAGGATGGCGTTGCCCATGGCGGGGCCGTCTTTGGCCATGCGGGGTTCGTAGTAGTCGAGGTCTTTTTTGATCTGGACGGGGTCGGTGACGACTTTGAGCGGGTAAGCGAGCAGGTTGACGTCGGCTTGTTTGATCGTAACGCCGTCGTAGCTGGCGTTTTCGCGGGTGGTGCCGTCGGGAAATTTGAGGATGGGGATATTGTCGGCCACGTGCGCCCAGTCGGGGTTGGGTTCGAGGCCCAGTTCGCGGGCGTCGTCGCCGGCATAGCGCAGCACGGTGATGGCCATGCCGTTGGTGAAGGCGTTGTTGTCGATGTTTTCCTGCCATTCGTTGGCGCCGATCACGTTGTTGATGTCGTAGCGGCCGGGGCCGTTGCGTTCGACGCGGGAAGCCCAGAAATCGGCTACTTCTTTCAGGATGGGCCAGCCGCGCTCGCGGAGCCAGACTTTGTCTTTGGTCACCAGATAGTATTGCCAGGCTGCCCAGCCCACGCAGCCGGTGATGTGCTGCTGAAACGGGCCGGTCAGGGCCCAAACGGGGGTTTCTTCCTGGCCGGTCGTGGTGCTTTCCCAGGGATACATGGCGCCCCGATAGCCGTGTTCGAAAGCGTTTTGTTTGGCTTCGTCGAGCAGATTGTATCGAAATTCGAGCAGGGAGCGCGCGATTTCGGGGTGCAGAACGAGCAGCGGCGGGTACATCCAGAGTTCGGTATCCCAGAACACGTGGCCGTTGTAGCCCAGGCCAGAAAGGCCCATAGGCGAAAGGCTGAGGGCGGTGCCTTCGCGGGCGAAGGAATAGAGGTGATACATGGCGGAATGCACGTCGCGCGTGGCCTCCACGTCGCCTTCGATGACGATATCGGATGCCCACAGGCGGTCCCATTCGGCGCGGTGGCGATTGAGGAGGCGGTCGGTTTTTTCCAGGGCCGCGTAGATGGTCAGGCGTTCAGCTTCGTTGTGGGCGTCGGCCACGTGCGCCGAGGAGATGACGGTGCCCACCACGGCAAAGCGGTAGGTTTCGCCGGCTTTCAGGCGTTTGTTGAATTTGAGCAGGTGCATGTTGTAGTCCCAGTCTTCGTGAATCAGGTCGGGCTCCATGCCGTGTTTTTCTTCAAAAATAAAACTCGTGCTGGCTGCCACCGTGTAGCGTCCCGTGGGCGACTGGCCCACCGAGGTCAGCAGCGGGATGAGCACGTGCGGACGGTCGATCTCGGCGTAGTAGTTGCGCACGTCCTGCAACATTTCAGGCGCTTCTATGACGGCGGCCGGTGTGATGACGACGTCTTTTTTGGCTTTGATTTCGACGATGCTCAGGGCGCAAAAAGGCAGGTGCCGCAGGGCCATGACCGAATGGCTGACCGAAATCTGGTCGCCCACCTCGAAGGTGGTGGTGAGTTGGGCCTGGCGCATGTCGAGCGTCTGGCGGTAATTGGCAATGTCGCGCCGGCCGATGCGCCGGCCGTCGACGTCGAGGTTCATGTTGACGAAGTTGAAACCTTTGAGGATGTTCGACACCCGCCCGCGCAGGTAGTTGTCGTAGGCGCCGTTGAGTACAACGGTCGACATTTTCATGGGTTCGGGGGAAGAAACCAGGCCGATCATGCCATTGGCGACCGTGATGCCGTAATAATTAGAGGGGTCGATGTTCTCGGCAACGATCAGCCAGGGGTCGGGCGTTTGCTGCCCGATGGCAAGGTCGCGGCCCCCAAGCGTGAAAACAAGCGCCAATACAAGGGGCAATGAAAGCGTAGCAATCTTCATAAAACCGAGAGATGTTGTTGTTTGAAAACTGACGAAATGTAGCGTATTCCGGTTGTAGCGCCCACTAATTTTGATCGTCGTAAAAAACCTCAAACGTCCAAAACACGCATGTTTTTTAAAAATCTTCCTTTTTTCTGCCCCGAACGTTTACCTTTGTGCCTGCTTTTTTTGAAAGGTAATCTTTTTGTATTTAAAATTCTGATTTTCAGTTAATTAGGAGTAAAATGGCCTTAATCGGAACGATTCGGAAAAACGGTTGGATACTCATTGTCCTCATGACCCTGGCCCTTGGCGGGTTCATTGCGATGGAAATTTATTCCAACATCCAGCGCAACAGCGCAGGGGATGTCAACACCATTGGCAAAGTAAACGGTCAGGAAATCAAGCGCTCTGATTTCGACACCTACGAGAAACTGGTGTACACCAATGCGCGCAGCAACCCCTACCAGGTTCGCACCCAGGTGTGGAACTATTTTGTTGAAAATGCCATCATGACCGATATCGCCGACGAAATCGGTTTGGGTGTGCCGGCTGACGAGTTGAAAGACCTCGAATTTGGCGACAACCTCAGCCCGATTATCGCGGATCGTTTTAAAGACGAAACCGGCCGGGTCAATATGCAAAACCTGATGCAGATCAAGGCGGCTATCGAGGGCGGTCAGTTTACCGACCCGCAATACCGCGCTTACTGGTCGATCCAGGAAAAAGAAATCGTCAAGCAGCGTTTGCAGGACAAAATGTTCGCCATGGTGACCAAAGGCATGTATACGCCTACCTGGCAAGCAGAAGTCGCCTTCCGTGAAACCAACGAACGCCTCGACTTTACCTTCGCCCGCGTACCGTACGAGCGTATTCCGGATACGGAAATCCAACTCACGGATGCCGACTACGAGGCTTATCTTAAAGAAATGCCGGGCGTGTTTGACCAGCAGGAAGAGACGCGTATGCTCACCTATGCCGTGATCAATATCGCACCCTCTGCCGCCGACAGCGCTTCCGCCCGCGATGCTGTAACCAAACTGCTCGACGGCCTGCGCACCACCACCAACGATTCTACCTACGCTGCGGCCAACAACGGCGTATACGATTCCGACTTCCGTACCAAGGATCAGCTGCCCCTCTCGATGGCCGACAGCCTGATGAAAGTGCCGGTAGGTACGATCATCGGTCCGTTTTTTGAAGCTGGCAACTTCACCATCGCCAAGGTGCTCGATCGCAAACTGATGCCCGACTCCGTTCAGGCCCGTCACATCCTTATTCGTGACGCCACGCCGGCCAGCGAACGCAAGATCGACAGCCTCCGCGCCCTCATCGAAAGCGGCAAAGCGCGCTTCGACTCTCTGGCCGTTCGCAACAGCCAGGACCCCGGCTCGGCCGTCAAAGGCGGCGAACTCGGTTACATGGCTTATGGCCGTACCGTGCCCGAATTCAACAACGTACTGTTCAATACCGGCGAAGAAGGCAAACTCTACAAGGTCTCCACCCAGTTTGGCTGGCACCTGATCCAGATCACCGGCAAAAAATTCCTGGGCAAGGAAGCCCGCGTCCGCTGCGTATTCCTCAACAGCGAACTGTCGCCGAGCGATGCTACCCAGCAGGCGTTTGAAGACAAAGCCGCCGCCCTGTCGCAGCAGGCCAAAACGCTGAGCGACCTGCAAAACATGGCGCCGCAGCAAGGCTTCCAGATTCAAACCTCGCCTTTCGTCAAAATCAACGACTTCTCTATCGGCCAGGCTATTGCCGGCGACGGTTCCCGCGAAATAATCCGCTGGGCTTTTGACAAAAAAACCAAAGTAGGCGACGTCAGCAAGGAAATCTTCCCGATTCGCCAGCAAGGCGTATACTACAACAGCCAGTACGTTGTCGCCGCCCTGAAATCCATCGTACCGGCTGGAGAGGCCACGGTGGAAACCATCAGAGGCCAGCCGCGCGTCGATGCAGAAGTGCGCAATCGCAAAAAAGCGAAGGCCATTATCGAAAAAACCACCAACAAAAGCGACCTGAACGCCTTTGCCAGCCAATGGCAAGTCACGGTAGATACCGCCAAAATGACAAACTTCGGCCAGGCTACTTCGCCCAATATGGGCCAGGAACCCCGTGTATACGGTATTGCTTTCTCGATTTCCAAAGATGCAGTCGGCGGTCCGATTGCCGGTAATACGGGCGTATTCCTGGTTCAACCGATTTCCGATCGCACCCAGGTCACCATTCCGCCCGACCTGAGTTACGCCCGCCGCCAGGTATCGTCGATGTCGGCTTCGCCGGTCCGTATGAACCTGATGACGGAGATCAAGAAAAACGCAGAAATCAAAGACTTCCGGAACCGCTTCTTCTAAGCCGGTACGGTATTCATACAAACAAAAGAGGCTGCTCCAATCGGGCAGCCTCTTTTGTTTAATACCTAAAAAACCCGCATTTTTACCCACTGAACCTCCCTGAAAGCACAAACTATGGAACTACAGTCAACAATTGAAGCGGTCAGGGCTCTCTTGCGCCAGGGCGATACCGGCGCTGCGCTGGAGACCCTTCGCCTGTATTTGGAAGAACAAAAGCCGCCCGGGCAACACGCCACGCTCGAGCTGCTGCACGGCCTGGAAGCGCGTTATGGCGCCGTTCGGCAAAAAGAATTCAAAGGCCTGATCGCTCCGCAGGATGCCCAACGCGAGTATAACCAGATCAACGACGCGCTGCTGGGTTTGCTTACCGACATGCAATCGGGCAAAATCCCTGTGTCAGCCGCCTCGGGCCGACGTCGCAAGGTCTGGGCGGTTGCGGCGGTTGCGCTGGTCGCAATAGTGACCCTGGTCTTGTTTGTATTCAAAAACAAAGAACAATGCCCCGATTTTAGCGGGGCCAATGGCCTTCGCGTCATGATTCTGCCTTTTCAAAAGGTGGGTGGCAATGATCAGGCGCCCGAAATCGTGCTGCAAAAGGTCATCCGACAGCGCACCGGCGACAACCAGTTGCCTGTCAAAGTGGAAGTCTACGCTTCACTGTCGGCCAGTCGCCGCAACCCCGACAATGCGGATGCCGCCCGAATGGGGCGTGATTGCGGCGCCGATCTGGTGATCTGGGGAATTTATGCCACCGACGATTCCACCCGTGTGGATATCAATTACGTATTTGCCCAAAATGAATCGAATAGCGTCAGTACCGGCTTTCAGGCTTTTGGCAACATTACCGAATTGCAATCGGGTGCTTTGATCAAAAGGACGCTCGACGATGCCATTTTCTCCGTGTGCGCCCTGATGGCCATCCGGGCCGACAATTTGCCGCTGGCGAAAAAATGGCTGGAAAAAATAAAGGAACCAAATGCCCGGGAAGCGGCATTGTTGACCAGGGTAAATGAAAATTTGCAGTAAAAGAGCCTTAACGCGCTGAAATTTGCCTGATCTGGAGCGTGTCCAGAAACTGCATGGTATCGGGCAGGCCGTTGAGTACCCGCACATTGTCGGGCAATTTGAGCGGCCCGATAAACACCTGGGCGCCGGTGACCAGCAACCGCCCGCCAGGCAACAGCTGGGCAATTTGATCCACGTAGCTTTGGATCGACTGCCGGGGCAAAGGCTCTTGTAAAATCGTGAAGACATAATCGGGCCTGACCGCCTGGCAGGCGTCGCGCAGATCGCCGATCGAATTACCCTGCCCGAGATAAACGACTCTTTGGCCGCGTTTTCTGAGCAAATAGTGTACAAACAACAGGGTCAGTTCCTGCAATTCGCCATCG
>JADZFP010000334.1 GCA_020849825.1 Saprospiraceae bacterium | reverse complement strand
TAAGGCGACGTTGAACAGGTGGCGGAGATTTTCGTCGGTGTAGTAACGGATATTCGTATTGGTCCGGGCAGGGGCAATGAGGTGATAGCGCTGCTCCCACATTCGGATGGTGTGCGCTTTAATACCGGTCAACTTCTCAAGATCCCTGATGGAATAGATAGCCATTTTGCCAGATGCCAGATATTCGTTGTAAGGTCAGTTTGTGTTTCGTTTATCGCGCAAAAAGCGATAATTGTTGTTTGGACCGACAAAAATATGCTAACAGGCAAAGTCTGCTAATGTTCATTAAAAAAATCAGCCGGCTTTTTCTCCGACCAGCCATTTTTTGAACTCGGCGGAGCGTTCTGTGCTGACAATGGTTTCCAGATCGATGGGCGGATCGAGGTCGACTTTTACCCGGCTTTTGGAGTAGGGATGCATTTCTTTGATCGCGGCCACATTGACGATAAACTGCCGGTTGATGCGGAAAAACGTGCCCGGATCGAGCATGATCGCGAGTTTGTCGAGCGGGTAGTCGACCGGAAAACGCTTCCCGGTGCTGCGCACGACCAGAAACGTAATCTTGTCTTTTGTATAAAAATAGGCCGCGTCGGTCATGTCGACGAGTTTGATGGCGCTGCCGAACCGGATCAACATGCGGCGCAGGTGATTGGCGCCCTCTTGCCGGCGCAGGCTGTCGAGCAGCGAGGAGTAGTCGGCGTTTTTGGCTGCCCCGAACACCGGTTTGTATTTTTCCAAAGCGGATGCCAATTCGCTGTTTTTGATGGGTTTGAGCAGATAGTCCACGGCATTTACCTTGAAAGCTTGCAGGGCATATTCGTCGTAGGCCGTGGTAAAAATGACCGGACAAGTGATGCTGACGTGTTCGAATATGTCGAAGCTCGACCCGTCGGCCAGGTGAATGTCGAGAAAGATCAGATCGGGCTGCGGGTTGCTTTGCAGCCAGGTTACGGCCATTTCGACGGTATCGAGTTTTTCGAGCACCAGAATGGCGGAATCCAGTTCGGTCAGGAGTTTTTCCAGCCGGCGGGCGGCGGCATTTTCATCTTCGATGATCAGTACTTTCATATCCTATCAGATACAAGACAAGGGTTGAATTTGTCAGGATTCGTGTTTGACGAGTGGAACTTTTACAATAAAAAACGCGCTGTCTTCTTTGACCAGCACGGGGCGTTCGCCGAGTAATTTATAGCGGTTGATCAGGCTTTGCAGCCCGAAACGGGTGCTGGGCTCGGGTTTTATTTTTCGCTGTATGTTGTTGCGTACCAGGATGTAGTGCGGGTCGTCGGGGTCGTCCAGGATTTCGATCAGCAAGGGATGGCTTCGGGTGATGACGTTGTGTTTTACGGCGTTTTCGACCAGCATCTGGAGGGTGAGCGGCATAATGAGGCCGCTTCGTTCGCCCAGCCGGATATCGAGCGAGAACCCGTCTTCGAAGCGTTTTTTGAGCAAAAAATTGAAGTGCCGTACCAGTTCGAGTTCTTCTGCCAGTCCGATGAGGTCTTTTTCGCGATAGAGCATCATTTTGCGGTAGAAGTCGGCCAGGTGTTCGACGTATTCCACGGCGATTTTGGGATTTTCCTCGATGATGGTAATCAGGGTATTAAAGCTGTTGAACAAAAAATGCGGATTGATCTGGCTTTTCAGGGCGGCAAACTGCGATTCCACCGACTCGCGTCTCAGGCGCGCTTCACGCCTCAAACGGGCTTCCCGATTGGTGACCACGGCGTACAAAATACTTAAAAACCCAATGATACTCAGCGCAATAAACCACCAGCGCGCCCAGATCGGGGAATTGATCTCGAAGGCGTAGGTCGCTTCGGAGGTGCCTTCGAAGGCGCCGTGTTCGGTGCTCTGCACCCGAAAAACGTAGCGCCCGGGCGGCAAATTGGGGTAGGATGCCGAGCGGTCTTTTGTTTCTTTCCATTCCGGATCGAAGGGCTCGAGGCGATAGCGGTATCGCACGGCCTCCGGATGGTTGTACCACAAGCCCGTGAAGTTGAAAATGAAGTAATTCTGGTCGTAGGGGAATTTGTTATTTGTTATAAAATCAATGGGTTGCAAAAAAACGCTGACCCCTGTCAGCACACTGAATGGGTCGTATTGAAAGGCTTCGGCATAGCTGGCCAAGCGGATTATGCCGCCCTGAGCGCCCAGCCATACATTGCCGCCGGCATCGGTGAACAAGGCATTCAGGTTGACGGGCGCAACGCCCGATTCGCCGAGCGGGAAAAATGTGGTGTGGCCGGTTGCCGGGTTCAGTACATCGAAGCCGTCTTCGTAAGCCACCAGAATTTCGCCTTTCCCGCTGGTCTCCAGCCCTATGATGGCCTGGCTGTGCAGGCGCTGGGCGGTGGTATATCGCTTGAACGCTTGACCGTCGTAAGAGAACAAACCTTCTTTTTCCGTACTGAACCAGATCGCCCCGCTTAGATCCTGGGTAATGGCGTAAATGGTTTTTAACCCGATGCCGGCTGCCTCGGTGAAGTGCTGGAACTGGCCATTTTCGAGTACGGTGAGGCCCTTGCCATCGGTCCCGAACCATATCCTTTGCTGTCGGTCAACAAAAACGCGATAGATGTAGTGGGTGCCCAGTTCATCCTGACGGGCAAAATATTCAAACCGGTTTCCCTTCAAATCAACCTTTACCACACCGCCGAGGGTCGCCAGCCAGACGTGGTTGCCGGCGCTGGCGATCGACAGGATGCTGCCATTCACCAGTCCGTCCCGTTCGCTGATTTGTCTGCGCACCTTTCCGGCGGGGTCGATGATAAATACCCCGTTGCCAAAGGTGCCGGCCCAAATCGTGCCGTCGGACATTTCCTGCAGTGTCAGAATATTTTGTTTTCCGGGCAAAACCGATCGGAATTCGCCGTTTTCCTGCAGCAGCAGCCCCTCGTCAGTGCCCGCCCAGAGCCGCGAGCGATGATCGACGCAAACCGCCTGCACGTTGGCGGACGGGACGCCGAGAATGCTCACGCGGCTGTTGGCCGACCAGCATTCGCCTTTTTTATTCAACAACCAAAGCAAACCTTCCCGGTCTTTCATCAGGGCGCCGACCTGCATATTGCGTATTGGGTTGCCTTCCGGAAACGCTGTCATGCCGTTGTTGCCGCTACCGGGGGCCAGGCGCACAGCGCCGTGATCGGTTGTGCCGACCCAGAGTTCGGAAGGCGGAAACCAGACCATGCTACTGACGGCGCCAAGCGCCCAGTCGGCGCTTTTGTAGTCAAATTGACTGGTCCGGACGTTGTACCGGCTCACGCCGCCATCATAAGCGCCCAGCCACATATTGCCCAGATCGTCGGGTAAAAGAGCAGGAATGATCTCGTCCTGGAGGCCTTCGGCAATGCCAATGGTTTGTACGTTTTTTTGTCCATTGGCCGTCATGGTGCAAATGCTGACGCCGCCGTCGGTGGCCGCCCAGATACGGCCCAGGCCATCGCGGGCGATGGCATACACGAAGACGCTGCTCAGCCCTTCATCTTCTTCATTGAACTGGTAAAGCCGGTTGTTTTTCCAGCAATACAGCCCTTCGCCGTAGGTGGCGATCCATAGGCCCCCGTCGGCGTCTTCGGCAAAAGCTCTGATCGGCGCTACCGGCGTACCTTCTTCGGGTAGCCAACGCTGCAATTGCGTGGGCAACACTTCGGCGCCTTCCTGTTCGCCTCCGTGTACCGGACGGAACACTGCCGAGGGCGAGAGATAACCGATAGCGCCGTTCTCAAACCCGACCCACAGACGGTCGGCAGATTCGTACAAGGCAGAGATGGCTACGGCGCCCAGGGTGTCGGGTAGGGCAATGGCCTGAAAACCAATGCCGTCGTAACGGTAAAGCCCCTTGTCGGAGCCTGTCCATATCCATCCGCGCCGTTCCTGCAGGATGCTTGTAAAATGTACACCGCTGAGTTCTTTGACCCCTCTTTGCCGAAAAACCGGCATTTGCGCCGCGGCTCGCCGGGCGCCGCAGAACAGTAGCAGAAGGAGAAAAAACACAGGATGGATCTTCATGATCGGAGTTTCGGTTGCGGTTCAAACGGGCTTCTAATTTTGCCAGGACATATCGGCATCAACGCGAACGGCAATTTCTTCCGCAATCTTTTGATGAACCACCCGCGGGATGGAAATATCGTGATCGGCCAGCCGCACGGTAAAATCGGCTTGCACCCGCATACGCTGGCCTTTGACCGTTACCTGTCCGCGAATGATGCGCTCCTGCTCCACACCGTGAATGTTGAGTTTGCCCTTTGCCCTGACCGTATAAGTACCGTCTTTTTTATAATCGATCGTTTCAATGATCTTGCCCTGAAAAGTCGCTTTTGGGTATTTGCTGCTTTCCATGTAGTTTTCATTGAAATGCTCACGCTGCAAAGGACTGTTGAACCCTTCGAAGGTTTTGATGTCGACCGCCCAGGCAAAGGTTTGGGCTTCGGGATCGATGAGGCCGCGCATTTTGTTGCTACGCGCCTCGATGATTTCGAGCGGCGCATCCGATTTGAAATGCAGGGAGCCGTTGTCGCAGCGAAAAACCTCCTGTATGCCGTCCAATGCAGGCAGTTCGGGCGATTGTTGCGGACGATCGGTCCAGAGTGTCACGCACCAGATACTCATTAAGGCCGGAAAAAGAGAAGCAAGCATATTTCTGTGTATTAGACGGTGAAGGTACGACCGCCCTTTCGACGCATGGGAAATAGTCGGATGAGCCGGTAAAAACCTTTACTGAAAACGCAAAAACTGTGACTTGAGAGAAGTGGCCCGGCATGGATTTTGCCAACATGTCAAAACATAAAGTTAAAAAAGGGGCTTCCGTCCAAAAAAGCGCCTGCTTCATTGCCAGATTGGGAAAAGACGCTACCTTTGAGACGGGTAAATCAAAACGTGCTATGCGAAACTTCTTCCGTAACAACAAAAAAGAGGAACCAACCAGCCAACCGCAATCCGAAGGGGGAAAGCGCTCGCTGGATGCCCTCCAGGACGAACTCGACGTCCTTGACGACAACAAGTTGGAACGGCTGGGTGGCGGTAAATCCACTTCCAAATCGGTGCTGGATTTCTTCGACCTGAGCTCGAGTTGCGGCGACACCATCCCGCAATAACGCTACTTGTCCGACTCACACACGGTCAAAGCCTTTTGCCGCTTCTGCGACAAAAGGCTTTTTTAATTTTACCCCATGAACTTGAACTGGCTCGAAATCATCGCCTCCCTGCTCGGCGTCGTCTGCGTCTGGCTCGTCGTGCGGCGCAATATCTGGACCTTTCCCATCGGTATCGTGCAAGTTACCCTGACGGCC
>JADZFP010000333.1 GCA_020849825.1 Saprospiraceae bacterium | reverse complement strand
CCGGAGAAATTTTTGATAATCCCTTGTTTTCATTTTGGCTTTTGACTTTTATGTTTGATCTCATACAATAACCTGAATAACAATATTTTAAACCAATATTTTTCAGTTTTTATTCAATTTGAAAGTCAAATTTAATCCAACAGTGGCAGAATACAAACGTAAAACCGCCTGCATCTTTGTCTCATCAAACGCAACGAACCATGTCGATCAGCAAAAACGAAAATTTTCCGCCCAGCCAAAGTATCGAACCGCGTTATCAGCGAATCATACAGGACCCTGGCACCGGCCTCATCATCATCGATGATGTAATGACGCCCGGTATTGCTGAGACGCATACGGAGGTCAACCGCTCCACGGCCTGGCTGAAAGTTGAACCCGGCTTCCACGTGACGGTGTTGTCCGGCGCACCCTCCGGTTTGTCGGCGCTCGATACGATTGCTCCCTGGAGCCGCCTCGAAGTACTGGTTCAATCGAACGAATTGTATGTGATTGAACACTCCGCACTGCCGATGTCGGCGGCGAATCAACAAAAAGTAACCGGTTTTGCCTTTGGCGCCCCGGGAGATTCGATCGTAATCAAGATCGACCAAAGCAGCAACTCGATCACCTTGTACGAAAGTAACGGCCGTTCGGTCTGAAAAATACCAACTCCAACCCAACCAGCCCACGGATTGCCACGTTCCGGCAGCACCACGTTTTAGTCTGAAAACCTGTGAAAATGGATTTGTGCCCTGTAAACTCTGCCGAATCAAATGAAAACGAAACCTATCTGAAACGCTTGCAGTGCTGCCGGAACGCCCCAAAAAAATCAATGAATTCGCCCTTGATTGCCCCAGCTAACCGGAAATATAACTTCATGGCTTTTGATTTCCCAGCCTAAAAACCTATTTAACCCCAAACAAACCAACCCCAAACCACCCCAGGAATTTGTCAGATTGAAAACCGAGCCTAACCGTCAGGAAGCCACCCCAACCTAAGTCCCAAAGCCCTGACCTTTTGAAAACCAACCTTGAAACTGTAATGGTCTGCGGAGTCGCCCGATGCAACATCGGGCGACTTTTTTGTTTTTGCTATCTTTCGCAGGTCAACCAACTTATTTGCCATGCGCCTGCTTCTTTTCCTGTCTGCCTTACTGGCCAGCCCCTTCCTGCCTGCTCAAAACTACGATCAAATCCTTTCCGTGCCCGTTGCAGCCACGGTTTCCGAAGGCCCCAACGCCATCACCCTGCACTGGCAAGGGTCGCCGGATGCCACCGGGTTTCTGATTCACCGAAAAAATAAAACCGCACAGGTCTTTTTCACCCAGGTTGCCAGTTTGCCGGCCGGCAGCAGCATCTGGACCGACACCAATGTCCAGATCGAGGTTTCTTACGAATACCGGGTGCAGGAACTGGGCACCGGGGGCGCAGGCTACATCAACAGCGGACTTTCCCTGCCGGTGGTCCAATTTCGCGGACGGGCCATTGTCGTTGTGGAAAGCGGTATTGCCGCGGCGCTGGAACCCGAACTCGATCAGTTTATTGCCGACCTCGACGGCGACGGCTGGGCTACAGCCCGGATCGACGTGCCGGCCAGCATGCCCGTGAGCGAAGTAAAACAACTGATCGTCGCTGCCTATCAGCAAAACCCGGACGAGACCAGAGCGGTGTGCCTCGTCGGACACGTTCCGGTGCCTTATTCCGGCAATATTTATCCCGATGGCCACCCCGACCATCAGGGCGCCTGGCCCAGCGATGGTTATTACGGCGATATGAACGGCCTCTGGACCGACAACTCCGTCAATTCGACCGTGGCCGGCGCCACCCGCCACCACAACGTGCCGGGCGACGGCAAATTTGACCAGTCCAGCTACCCCTCTCTCCTCGAATTACAGGTCGGACGGATCGACTTTGCCAACCTGCCGGCTTTCCCGCTTGGCGAAGTGGAACTGTTGCGGCGCTATTTTCAAAAAAACCACGCCTGGCGGCACAAACAATTCACAGCAACCGCGCGTGGGGCCATTGAAAACAATTTCGCCGGCTACGCAGAGGGCTTTGCCCAGAGCGGCTGGAAAAACTTCGCTCCGCTCGTCGGGATCGATTCGGTCCGTTACTTCGACTGGGACGGCCTGAAAAACGAAGACTACCTGTGGATTTACGGTTGTGGCGGCGGTTGGTACCAGGGCGCCAGCGGCATCACCACCACGCCGCAACTGGCGAATGACACCCTTCACGCCGTATTTGCCATGACCTTCGGCAGTTATTTCGGCGATTGGGACAGCGAAGACAATCTCCTGCGCGCCACACTGGCTTCGCCGGGCAGCATTCTGACCAATGCCTGGGCCGGGCGGCCCAACTGGCAATTCCATCACATGGGCATGGGCGAAACGGTCGGTTATGGCGCCCTGATTACCCAAAACAACCAGGGCGCCTACGTGCCGGGCTTTGGCGGTGGGCAGGTACACATGGCGCTGATGGGCGACCCTACGTTGCGCATGACCATTGTTGCCCCGCCGCAGGACCCGGTGATTGCGGATATCTATGCCTCCAATATCGCCCTGGATTTTGGCGAATCGCCCGATACTGCTGTGCTTGGCTACCTGATCTACCGGCGTTTGCACGGCGATTCAATCTGGTTTCCCTTGCTTGAATATTTTACCACCGAGTCCTATTTCATCGACTCCTGCCTCAACGCGGGCATCGCATACGACTACATGATCAAAGCCCTGAAACTAGAGACCACTCCCTCGGGTACTTATTTCAACCTCAGTCAGGGCCTGGTAGTCGAAAACCTGGCAGCGCCGGAATCGCCCGCTGTACCGAATGTAAGTTTCGATGTTTTTCTGACCACCGGGCCGCTGGGCGCCCTGTTTGAGGCAAACGTAAGCAATTGCAGCAGCTGGGCCTGGGATTTTGGCGATGGCACAACGTCGGACAACGACACCAGCATCGTACACTTTTACACAGCCGGCGTTTTTATCGTCACGCTGACCGGCTACGGCGAATGCGGGCAGGTTGCCATAGCCACCGATACGGTGTACATGAGCAGCAGCACGGCGGAACAATTTCGCGCAGCCGGCTGGCACCTGATGCCCAACCCGGCTTCGGAGGCCTTATGGCTGGAAAACCGGGGCGAATCGATGCAACAGGCGGTGTTGCGCATTTTTGCTGCCGACGGCCGTCTTGTCATGCAACACCCCGGCGTTCAATTGGCGCCCGGCGAACGATTGCGCACGCCTGTGAACAATTGGCCGGAAGGTTTGTATTTACTCGACCTTCAAACGGATCAGGGGCATTTTGCCCGGCCCTTTATGGTCCAACATTGATCTTATGCTCAAAAAACTGCTCATTCTGCCCATTCGATTCTACCAA
The DNA here is from genome assembly GCA_020849825.1 of Saprospiraceae bacterium. GTDB lineage: Bacteria > Bacteroidota > Bacteroidia > Chitinophagales > Saprospiraceae > M3007. Next base: position 1,089 of record JADZFP010000333.1, on the reverse strand, counting down.
CTGGCCATTTCGCCTATGCTGGGCCCGAACAAGTGCCGTTTTCAACCCACCTGTTCGCACTATGCCATTCAGGCGATTGAAGAATGGGGCATCTTCAAAGGATTCTATCTGGCTGTGCGCCGTATTCTGCGTTGCCATCCCTGGGGAGGGCATGGCTACGACCCGGTGCCGCACAATCCCGACAAATAATCCGACTTATTCCCATGGATCTCTCTTCAACGACACAGCCTGCCATAGGGGTGATCGGAGCCGGTTGTTCCGGCCTGACCGCCATCAAAATGCTCTCCGAAGCAGGGCTGGATAATATCGTATGTTTTGAAAAAGGTCGTTCTCTGGGCGGCAACTGGGCGTACAGCCCCGACGAATCGCACAGCAGCGTCACGGAAACCACGCACCTGATTTCCAGCAAAACCATGTCGCAGTTCAGCGACTTTCCGATGCCGGCCGATTACCCTGATTATCCGAGCCACCGGCAGGTATTGGCCTATTTTGAAGCTTATGCGCGGCATTTTGACCTGGAAAAATATATCCGCTACAACACAGAAGTCGTCTCGGCCGACAAACTTCCGGGCGAAAAATGGCAACTCCGGCTTTCCGATGGCAGTAGCCCTATATTTGACTATCTGCTGGTCGCCAACGGTCACCACTCCGTGCCCCGCCATCCGGCATGGCGCGCTCATTTTGCCGGCAAATACCTGCATTCGCATAGTTTTAAAAACACCCGCGGTCTTGAAGGACAGCGGGTTTTGGTGGTCGGCGCCGGCAACTCGGGCTGTGATTGCGCTGTCGAGTCGAGCCGGGTGGCCGCTTGTGTGGATTTGAGCGTGCGTTCGGCGCAATACATCGTGCCCAAATTTATGATGGGGCGACCGACCGACACCTTTGCAGCGCGTATGAAATGGCTGCCCCGGGGGCTCCAAAATCTTCTGCACCGGCTTAGTTTGCGGCTCACGGTCGGCGATTACCGCGATTATGGTTTGCCCCGGCCCAATTTTCCCGTCACACAGGCCCATCCGACCGTCAACAACGAATTACTCGACCGTATCCGGCACGGCAAAATCACACCCAGGCCGGGGGTGCAGAAAGTGG
>JADZFP010000332.1 GCA_020849825.1 Saprospiraceae bacterium | reverse complement strand
CCGGACGGTTGTGTTTGACGCTGCTGATAAGCCTGGGCTGGTTGCTGCCCTGTAGTTCCCACACTTTAGCCGTTCCATCGCGGCTGCCGGTAATGAAATATTTGCCGTCGGGTGAAAACGCAATAGAGGAAATGGAGGAAGCGTGAAGCCCGGTAAAAGTGCCGATCAGCAGCTTGTCCTGATCGAATAAATGCACGGTGCCGTTGAACAAGCCGAGAATAAACCAGGAGCCGTTTCGCGCCCAGTCGACCGCGGCTACTTCGTCTTCGGCGGTAAATGTCCACAGCACGTCGCCGGTTTCTGTTTCCCAAATCTTGGCGGTGTGGTCCTTACTGCCGGTCAGGAAAAGGTTGTCGCCGGGGGCCACGGCAAGAGAGGTTATTTCGTCGATATGGGGCGTATTGGTCTGGTAAGCTCCCCGATTGATCGACCAAAGCCGGACATAGCCTTCCTCGTCGCCGGTAGCGATAAACCGGTCGTTCGGGGCCAATGCGGTGGCGCCTGTGAACTCCGGAGAACAGGGCAGCGTCTGTACAGTAGCACCATTCCAGTCCCAAAGGATCACCCGGTGGTCTTGACCCACGGTCATGACTTCCTGGGCTTTATTCGCAAAAGCAACTCCCGTCACACTTTCCGGGTGGCCGGTAAAGGTTCGCAACAAAGCGCCGGACCGTACTTGCCAGAGTTTGGCGCTGTGGTCGGCCGAGCCGGTGATCAAATATTCACCATCGCGCGAAAACTGCACGGATATTACCTCCTGGCGGTGCCCGGTGAGTTCGACGAATTGTTTATGATCCTGGTAGGGCCAGTATTTGACCGTGAAATTTTTAAAACCACAAGCTATTGTCCCTTCGGGCGAGCAGGCCAGGCTTAATATAGGTTCTTGTAAATCGATAAAGTGGAGCGGGGATTTTCGAGTCAGTCTTGGCGACCAGAATGCTACAACCTGACCGATAGCCGTCAGTAGCGAATCGCCGCTGGGAGAGAAGGCAAGGCCGACCAGGCCGGGCTTCAAATCCTGTTTGTTGCCGGTAATTCTTCCTTTTTCCAGGTCCTCGAGTTTCCACACGTAGATCGTTCCTTTGTCGATACCGGCAGCCAGTTGATCACCGGCGTTGGAGTAAGCCAAATGTGTGACGCGGGCTATTTTTCCGGTTGAGCTTTCCTGTAAGGTTCGAAAATTGCCCGTTTCGATATTGTACAGTTTCACCTCCCCATAATCTCCGCACCCGATAGCCAGATACTTGTTGTCGGGCGAAACGGCCAGGGCCGATACCGGGCATCCGCAATCGATGGCCGTGCGATAAAAAGCGGAGCCTTTGTTTTCGAGCAGGCCGCTTCTGACGTCGACGGCCAACTGATTCGAGTTGCTGGAAATACGGCAGGCTTCATCAGAGAGCCGCACGGCCAGGGTAGGGTCGCTTTTTTCCTGGTTGAGGGCGTGGGTGACGGTTTCATTGACCAAAGCAACCACTTTGGCGACTTTCAGGGCGCTGTCGAGCTGAAAGGTAGCATAACGGACCATCGAATCGGCCCATTCTACCTCTTCGGGTTGAATACCCTTGCATTCGGCCGCGGCTTTGTAAAAGCCGACAGCATCCTCGAAGCTGCCGTTTTGTTGGGCGCTTTGGCCTCTTTCGAAGTATTTTTGGTACAGGTCGTCCTGTTGGGCGTTCAGCCGGACAGCCGGTAGCATCCACAAGAGGACGAGGGCGGGTAAACAAACGATTCGCAGCATGGCAGGCGGCAGTTTACTTGTTGCCGGAGCACTTGGCTTTGGCAAAGAGGTTATCGCGTTTTTTCTTCAGTTCGTCAGCGTCCGGAACTTCGAGTGTTTCGAGGATGGGGTCCACATCGTTTCGGATCGTCCGGCAGGCGTCGTCGCGGTCTTTGCCGTCGTTGAGGAAGATGCGGGCGCGCCGGAGTTCTTCATTGCACTGGTTGCGCAGTTCGCTTTCACAAAAACGCAGGCTTTGCTGGATGGGTTCGTTGTCGAAATTGAGCAATAGCGCCTGCTTGTAGATGGGATATGCCTTGAGATAGTTTCGTTGGTCGCGCAGGCCATCCGCTTCTTTTTTCAGGGCATTAAAACGCGCTTCTTTACTTGCTCCAGCCCGGCATTCGGCCATCAGTCTTTCCAGCTCGGCCAGGTTGCGTTCGGGCGTATTGACATTTTTTGCCGATTCAAAATTGCGAAGGGCGTCGCCGAATTTTTTCTGTTCGATGAGCAATTTCCCTTGGTTGAAGAAACTGTTGTAGGTTTCTGTGCTCAGCTGACTGCGCAGGAGCTCGGCGCTGTCGCGGGCGATTTTCATTTTTTGCTCGTTGTCGCGGGCGAGCGCTGCACTGGCTTCCGCTTCGTTGCGTGCATCCCGGGCGCGGTTGGTTTGGCGGATGGCGAGGGTGGCAAATACGAGCGCTACGATTGCAAGTGCGCTGGCAATCAGTGAAAAGCGGAAAAAGGTAATCTTTTGGCGGCGAAGGCGTTGGCGTTCGGCCTCGGCTTCGGCGGCCTTGCGTTCTTCTTCTTCTTTTTGACGTTGTTTTTCAGCCTCTTCGAGCAGGCGTTGGCGTTCGGTCTCGGCTTCGGCGAGCAGGCGCTGGCGTTCGGCTTCGGCCTCGGTGTCGCGTCGCAAGCGTTCGGCTTCGGCTTCGGCTTCGCGACGAAGGCGTTCGGCTTCTTCATCGCGTATTTTTTTGGCGGCGAGGATGGGGGCGACAAGGGCGTCGTGGCTGATTTCGTAGACGCGTTCGCCCGAACGTTCTTCCACCCGCAACAGGTGAGAATCGACCAGCGCGGCCATGGACTCATCTGTGGCGGCGGGGTAAAGGCTGTGAATCTGCTTGTCGTAGAGGCTGAGGCGCAACTGGTCGGGTTCAAAAATGAGCCCTTTTTCAATCATATCGCGCACCACTGCCTGTTCGCTTTCCGGCAGTTCGCTGATGACGTTGTCGTAGTAGTTCTGCGAAATTTGCCCCAGGTCGCCCACGTCGTCGACCATGACCACCTGTCCTTCCGACTGCACGATTTTGGTCTCGATGTGCTGGCAAATGATCTGTAATTGGGTCGTCTCGACCGGCTTTTCCCCACCATCCGTCAGATAATGAAGGATGTGCTGCAGGGTATCCGGATGAAAACTGAACCATTTGGAATCAAAATGCCGCGGCGCATAGGCCTTGTCTGCCAGATAGGGGTCTTGCGGGCCGCCCAGCAGCGCCGGTATTCGGATTGCATCTTCGGCCTGCTTGCGGTCGAGGGGTTTCAGCTGGTACAGGTTTTGGTCCAGCAGGATATCGGAATAATAAGGGGAAATTCTTTTCAGCAGGCCCAGGCGATCGTGCCGTATCCCCAGTACATATTTGGTTGGGATGGCATGCTCGATAAATTTGATCTCTTCGGCGTCGATGGACTGTGGGGATTCTTCGAATATTCGGTAAAACTCTTTCCGGAAATTTTCAGGCATCCGGTTGTGAAGCAGCTCGCCCAACTGAAGACCAAATTGCTCGACAAACTCATCCGGATAGGTAAACAGTTCTTCAAACTGGTCGAAAATGAAGATTATCCCCGTGTATTTATCCCGGTTGTGCCACTGGATGGATTTGACGAGTTGCCAAAGCGTTTGCTCATGGGCATCGCCTTGTACACCCGGCATAAAAACGGTGTGTTCCGGCTTTTTTTTGCCGGGTTCCTCAATTGTGGTAAAGGTGTTGATGAGGTACTTTCTTACGACCTCAATGGGGTTGGTCTTGTGGTTTTTGTTGTAGGCGTAAAAGCGAGGAGATATGGCCAGCAGATTAACTTCGCTGAACCGGGGCAAAACGCCAGCATTGAGCAAAGAGGTTTTGCCGAGGCCGGATTCGCCATACAGAACCGTCAGTTCGTTGAGGGTGATCGACCGGTGCAAGCGGGCGATGTCCTCCGCACGACCGCAGAAAATATGATCCTGGCTGGAGCGAAAGGGTTGCGCTCCGGGGTATCGAAAAGCCAGTGTGGGCGTTGCTGACATAGGGTTTGTGGTCGGGCGGATTTGGGTTGTTCGGGATTAGTTATTGGGGGCTTTCCCGGCGTTTTTCAGGGTGCTCAGTACGGCCAGCACCCCATCGGAAGTGATGCTTTGCGTACGCAGCAATTCGGGGTGCGTGATTTGTCCTTTGGTAAAGGCGGTCATTGTGCTGGCGAGATTGCCGCGGAGCGTGGTCAGGTTGTTGGCAATTTCTTCGCTCAGATCGAGTCGTTGTTTTTCGTTCAGCAGGGCTT
>JADZFP010000331.1 GCA_020849825.1 Saprospiraceae bacterium | reverse complement strand
CGTTATTCTTGGTTTTATGTGCCACTTCAAATGCACTTACACCTAAAATGGGCAAAAGAACAAGAATTTGATCCCGCATATTTGTCATGTCTGCGCCTTCTAACTCGGATAGCTTTATAGGTTCGGGGTTTGATCCATTGTGGAGCGTTGCCCTTCTTGAATTTTTAGCTATATCTATAAATACAGATTCCAAATATTTCACATGAGCTTTGTTCAAGTTTTCATCTTTAGTGATAAAAACAAGAGTACTCTCCCAAAAATCCATTTGTTCACTTTTATTATGCTCTGATAATCTTTTAAAAATGTTATCAGTTTCCCCTATATATATCTTTTGTCTACCAGGAATATCGGGGTCCTCTCCAACTAATACATAAAGCCCTGTTTTATTTTTTTCTTCCCTATTCCCAAATTTATCAAGTGAGTTACGAGGTATTACAAATCCACGAACGGTAGATAGGCCAATCTCCGCATACCTTAATCCATTGGGGTTGCTGTCAGTTAAAAAAACTTTAATTGAAAGACCCGTCATAATCGTCGTTTTTTTGTTTATGTTTTACCTAAATAATAAATATCAAGTTTGGACTTAATTAGGCAGCCAAAGAGAAAGGTAATACTTGAGTGCCCTATTTCGGGGATTAGTGACCTAAAATAGTCTAAGGAGTGCACTTTCTATTTATTTTATTACTTGCTTTTCAGCACATTCTTTTGAAAAATCTATCAGATATTTAATTAAATCAATCTCAGGTGTTTTTTACATATTGTTGAAGAGACTCTCCAGTGCTTTTGGAAAGCTTACCCCGGTATTTGTCAGACCTTTTTCCGCTACTGTTAGAACTTTCCTGTGCCGGAATTTCCCAACTGACAGGAAGGCGCTCATATTTTATCTTCAGCCGATCCAGTAATGCTACCAGCAAGAGCAGGTCTTGCTCTTTTTTTATATCGATCAGGATATGCATGTTCGTTTTTTGAACAAAAATAAAGGAATCCCCCGAAAAAAGCCATCAAGAGGTTACACCGCCTGCTTGTAATCCAGAATATTCAAATGCACGCCGCAAAACGCTGCATCCACCGGATCGTTGGATGCGAGAATGACCAATCGGTCGCCGGCGTATTCGCGCACCAGATTTTGATACCAGCTGATCGCGTTGAGATCGAGGTTGGTCGTCGGCTCGTCGAGCAGCAGTGCGGGCGTATCGGAACAAACAGCGAGCGCGAGTTTGAGGCGCTGTTTCATGCCCGAGGAGAAAAAACGGATTTCCTTGGTGCGCGCGCGGGGTAGTTCGAGCAATTCGTAGAGGCGGGCGGGCGTCATACCCGGCAGCAGCGGTCGCAGGCGGGCATGGAATTTCAGGGATTCTTCGAGCGTAAATTCCTCAATCAGTTCGATATACGGCGCGGCATAACTGATTTGTTGAAAAACCTTTTCCTCCGGCACCTGCCGGCCTCCGTTTTGAAAAGCGATGGCGCCTTTCGACAGCGACAAATGCCCCGACAACACTTTAAGCAAGGTGGACTTGCCCGAGCCGTTGGGCCCTAAAACAGCATAGCGTTCGCCACTGCGAAAAGTATAGTTCAGCCCCCGGAAAATCCAGTCGAGGCGATACCGTTTGCCGGCGTTGGCCAGGGAAATCTCCATGTGGGCAGTTGATTGATGGGTGAGGTGGTGAGGTGGTGAATTGGTTATAAAAGGGTTATTTCTGCGCTCATTTCAGGGTTTTCGGCCAATCGACCAGATTTTGGGAGCAGAAATAACCCTTTTATAACCAATTCACCACCTCACCACCTCACCCCAAAATATTACTCCAGCACCGGTTCGGCCACCCGCGTTTTGCCGTTGAGCGAACGGAAGCCTTTCATCAGGCCGCGTTTGGCGTTGTAGATGAAGTTGAGGATGTATTCGCGGTGTACGGAAGGGGCGATTTCTTCTTCGATGATTCGAAGCGCCCGGCGTACGCTGTGGCCGCGCACAAACAGGACGCGGTAGATATCTTCGATATGGTGGATTTCCTCGTGGGTGAATTTGCGTCGTTCGAGACCGATGGAGTTGACGCCTGCATAACTCAAGGGGCTGCGGGCAGCCGTGACGTAAGGTGGCACGTCTTTGCCAACCAGCGAGCCGCCGCCGATCATGACCTGATCGCCGATGCGTACAAACTGGTGTACGGCTACCATACCGCCCAGGGTTGCGTAATCGCCGATGGTGATATGGCCGGCCAGGGTTACGTTGTTGGCCAGCACGCAATGGCGACCAATGACGCAATCGTGGGCGACGTGTACGTAGGCCATCAGCAGGCAGTTGTCGCCGATCACCGTGCGGCCCTCTGCACTCGTGCCGCGGTTGAGCGTACAAAACTCGCGCACCGTGACACCGTTGCCGATTTCCAGGGTCGTATTTTCGCCTTTGAATTTGAGGTCCTGAGGAATAGCGCTGATAGAAGCGCCGGGAAAAATGCGGCACCTTTCGCCGATACGGGCGCCGTTAAAAATCGTTACGTTGGGGCCGATCCAGGTGTTATCGCCGATCACGACGTCTTCTTCGATCACCACAAAAGGGCTGATCGTAACGTTTTTACCGATTTTCGCATTCGGGTGAATTACCCGTAAGCTGTCTGAAAAGCTCATCTATAACTTCATGATTGTGCATGGGCAAATTGTAAAAGACGAGACCTGATTCACGGCATTCACAATTTTGCTTGTCCGGTGGAAAATAATCAGCTGGACTGCGGTTCTGTTGCTTCAGTACGGCGGCGGACGACCTGGGCGGTGAGTTCGCCCTCCGAGACCAGTTTGCTACCGACATAAGCTGCGCCGTGCATATGAACGATGCCGCGCCGAATGGGTTCAAGCAGTTCCAACTTCAGGATTAAAGTGTCGCCCGGTACGACCTTGGCTTTGAATTTGGCGTTGTCAATTTTCAAAAAATACGTGTCCCAATTTCCGGGATCGGGCACGTTGTGCAGGGCCAGAATACCGCCGGTTTGCGCCATTGCTTCGATTTGGAGCACACCGGGGAAGATGGGATTATTAGGAAAATGGCCCTGAAAAAAGGCCTCATTCATGGTAACGTTCTTGACACCGATTACGTGGTTTTGTGAAATTTCCATGATTTTATCCACCATAAGGAAAGGGTAACGGTGGGGCAGCATTTTTGTCACTCCCACAGTATCGTATACAGGTTCCTTTTCCGGATCGTATTTGGGAATGCCGAGCAAACGGCGTTGGTCGGTCAAATGTTTTTTCAACAGCTTGGCAAATTCGACATTGGCAGTGTGACCGGGCTTGGTCGCCACGATTTTTCCCCGGATGGGTTTGCCAATCAGGGCCAGGTCTCCGATCACGTCGAGCAGCTTATGTCGCGCCGGCTCGTTCTGAAAACGCAGCTGGACGGTGTTCAACACACCTTCCGCTTCTACTTTCACACCGGGTTTGCCGAGTTTTTTCGCCAGTTCTTCCAGTTCCCGGGCTTCCATTTTCCGGTCGGCAATAACAATGGCATTGTCGAGGTCGCCGCCTTTGATCAGGCCCATGTCCAGCAGCTTTTCCAGTTCGTGTACAAAAACGAAGGTGCGGCAGGGTGCGATTTCAGCCACGTACTCGTCCATTCCGTTCAGGGCTGCAAATTGTGGCCCCAACACCTTGGAATTAAAATCAACCATTACCGTCGCCTCGAAGGCATCGGCAGGCAGGGCGAGCAGTTCGGTACCGGTCACCTCGTCCTTGTAGGAAATAGGCTCGTCGATAACCAGATAATCGCGGTCTGCGTCTTGCTCCAGTTTACCGGCATTCTTTTGCAGCATCTCGATAAAAGGCATGGCCGTGCCGTCCATAATCGGCATTTCCGGACCATCAATTTCCATCAAAACATTGTCGAGCCCCAGGCCGGTCAGGGCCGACAATACGTGCTCGACGGTCCAAACGTCCGCTTCGCCATTGCGCAGGGTAGTGCCCCGGTTGGTGGAAACCACGTATTTCACGTCGGCCGGTATGAGCGGTTGGTCGGGCAAGTCGATACGCTGGAACCGGAAACCATGGTTGGCCTCCGCCGGTTTAAAGGTCAGATTGACGGCTTTACCGGTATGCAAACCGACACCGCGAACAGAAACCGGATTTTGAATCGTCGTTTGTTTCATAGAGACGGGCTGAATTCAACGCGCAAAAATAAGCGACCGCCACCGGAAAGCCGCACTTCGGTGGTCGATTAACGGGGCTCATGTATCGAATTTGGGATGGGGGCTGTCTGCTCCGACCACGAAAACGGGTTCGGAAACGGATTAAAACAAGAAACGCCGGGCCATGTGCCGGCAGTTTTATTTTGAAGTGTAAGGCACTCGCGCTACAATGGACCGGCCCAATGTCAGTTCATCGGCATACTCAAGGTCGCCGCCAAATGCTACTCCCCGCGCAATCGCACTGACCTGCACACCCGCGGCGTGTAATTTTTTGGACAAATAATAGACGGTGGTTTCGCCTTCGATGGTTGGACTGATGGCCATGATTACTTCCTTGACTTCACCGGAGGGCACCCTGGCCAGCAGGGAGTCGATGTTCAAATCGGCAGGGCCAACGCCTTCGATCGGCGAGATGACGCCGCCCAGCACATGATAAAGCCCTCTGTACTGACCCGTATCCTCGATCGCCATCAGGTCGCGCACGTTTTCCACCACACAGATCAACGAATGATCCCGGCGGGCATCAGCGCAAATCTGGCATTTTTCCTCATCGGAGAGGTTGTGGCAGACACTGCATTCGCGTATACCTTCGCGCATGGCCGTCAACGCCTCCGCGAAACGAGTGGTCACGGAATTTTCCTGTTTGAGCAAATGCAAAACCAGCCGCAAAGCGGTTTTACGCCCGATGCCCGGCAGGCTGGCGAACGCTTCGACGGCTTTTTCGATCAGTTTGGAAGAAAAGGTCATCCCCGCAAAGATAGTATAAAAAAAGCGGCGGCAGTCCTTTTGCAGGTTGCTGCCGCCGAACAGAAAACTACCCTGTCGTGTCCTGAACTATTATCTTATCATGCAGGTACGCTAAGTACCGGGATGTCGGAGTGGTTGGCTGCATCCTCGGTGAGGCTGCCGAAGAGCAGGTGCGACAAGCCGCGACGCTGGTGCGTGACCATGGCGATCAGGTCTGCTTTTTGCTCCTGGGCAAAGCTGAGGATGGCAAATTCTTCGTTGAAGGTGCTGGTACTGCCAAACGTTTCCACGTCTTTCAACCCCGAAGCGCTGGCGAATTCCTGTACGGTTTTTTCAATTTCCTTGTCGTCTTCCAGATCGGCCGGGTTGTTCAGGTAAAGCACTTTGACCTTCAGCGGATAAAACTGCTGCAAACGGGCCGCCCAGTCGAAAACGGGCTTTTGGTCTTTGCGCAAAGTGGTCGGAATCACCACCACTTTCGGATCGAAAGCGCCGGACTTTTCAGGTACGGTCAGTACGGCGCAAGGCGCCGTACGAATGACCTTTTCGGTGTTGGAACCGATAAAAAATTCATTGACCCCCGATGCTCCCTTGGTGCCCATGACGACCAAATCCACTTTATCTTCTTCGGCGATACGACGCACGGAAGAGAACAAAAAACCTTCTTCAATCCGCGTTTCAATATCAAGGCCGTTCAACTCGGGTTTTTCAGTCAGTTCTTTTTTCAAATTATGCAACTCGCGTGCTGCCGTTTCGTAGTACTCGGTAGAGTCGTACAAATCGCCTCCATAATACTCCGGCAGCGGGGGCGAATAAGCCACCGCAGTATTGATGTGTACAAGTTCCAGTTTGGCTTTGGCTTTATTGGCCAAAGCAGCTGCAACCCGCAGGGCGTGGCTGGCGTTTTCGGAGAAGTCGGTGGGCAGAAGGAAGCGTAACATGGCAGTCAAACTGTTGTTGTGAAGAACTGGGACAAAAGTCAGCCCAAAATCACCCCACAGCAATGACACCGGTCAAACTCCGGCATGAGCGTAATCAGGATTTGCCTGAAAATCGAATGGATAAACCACTCGGGTCAAAAAAAGCCCCTGCGGCGGCACGCTCAGACTGCGGGGTAGCGGGGTCTGCGTTTCCAGCGCCGTTCGGATGTCGGCCACCTGCAATTTGCCCAACCCTGCCTCGATGCAGGCGCCTGCAATGAGGCGAACCATGCCGCGCAAAAACCGGTTGGCGGTGATGTGAAAGATCCAACGATGACTGCCGGGTTGAAAATCCCAGCGGGCAGAGTGCAACGCGCATTGAAAATGTTCCAGCCCGCTGTCGCTTTTACAAAAAGGCGCAAAAGCGCCGAAAGACGGCAAAAGAGCCGCCGCTTCCTGCATTCTGTCCGTATCGATCCTGCGCCAGTGCGGATAAAACCAGGCCAGATCATTGGCAAAGGGATCTTTCCTCAGACTGATGTGGTATTCGTAGCCGCGCTCGACGGCATCGAAGCGGGCATGCGCATCGTCGGCCACGCGGCACACGTCGTACACAGCAATATCTGGCGGCAACAGACTGTTCAGCCTTGTTAAAAAAGAAGATGGGAAACCGGCCTCGGAATCAAAATGCGCCACATAGTACCGGGCATGCACGCCTGCATCGGTGCGGCCGCAACCCGTTACCTCGACCGGGTGGCGCAGCAAGGTCGCGAGCGCCATTTCCAGCGCGGTCTGCACAGAAGGCCCGTTGGGTTGGCGTTGCCAGCCCGAAAAAGCGGTGCCGCGATAGGCCAGTGTGAGAAAATAGCGCATAAATCTTGACGGTTCCGGGCGCCGAAATTAGGCATGCCGACGGATAAATGCCTCACAAGCCTCGTCGAGCAGTTGAAATACGTGCTCGAATCCATTGTCGTCGTAGTACGGATCGGGCACCACATGGCCGCCTTCTGGACGGCTGTAATCGAGTATCAGGCGTACTTTTTCGCGGTGTTCGTCGGCATGAGCCAGCCGCAGCACGTCGCGGTGGTTCTGGTCGTCCATGACCAGAATATGATCAAAGCGCTCAAAATCGCGCGGCTGAAACTGCCGGCCGCGCTGCCCGCTGATGTCGATCCCGTGGCTGCGCGCCACGGCGACCGAGCGACGGTCGGGGCTGTCGCCCACGTGCCAGTGGCCTGTGCCGGCGCTGTCGACCATCCAGCCGAGCCCCAGTCTGTCAATCTTGTCTTGTAAAATACCTTCGGCCAGCGGACTGCGACAAATGTTGCCGAGGCAAACCATGAGGATGCGCATGTTGGGTAAGAGTTGATGAAAAAGGGGTTGATAAGGGTTATGGGGTTTATTAGGTTGATAAAAGGAGGGTGGATGCCTGGGGGGGGCGAGGCGCCGGGCAAAGGCCGGGATTGGGTATTGTTCGG
>JADZFP010000330.1 GCA_020849825.1 Saprospiraceae bacterium | reverse complement strand
TTGTTTGAAACTTTTTGTCTGTTGGATTTGTCATTGTTGATTGACTTTTTAAGTCAACCTATTTTAGGCACACACAGTGACATATTCATCATCCATCATTTATCATTCATCATTCTCGCCGTTCGTTCTGCAAGGCCTGCGCGTGTCGATTGGGAGAGGTAGGCGCGGTGGAGGGCGCCGTTTGAAAATTGTGCGGCCGAGACATGGAAATTGCCGGCTGCGTCCTGTTCGCAATGAACGCCCAGTATGGCATCGTCGCCCAGAATTTGTTGCACCCGGCGCTCCACGTTGGTGAGCGCCGATACCTCCGGATGATGGATTTGGCGGAGCAATTGGCGGGTAGGGATATCGTCGCGGTGGGTTTGCCAGGCTACAACGCCCTGGCCGGGCGCCGGGGTAAATTCCCGGGGATTCAACTCCACTTTTACAAATTCATTCCATTCCAGGCCGAACGTATCCAGTTGGCCGAGCGGGATCAATAAAGCATCCAGCTGGGCGCTTTTGAGTTGTTCCAACAATCCGGCGGTGTCGTCGGAGATCGCTGTTACAACGATATCGGGGCGATAATCCAGCAATTGCGCTTTTTGAATAAGGTTGCGGCAGCCCACCGAGGCCCCTTCTTTTAGCCGGAAAATTTTACCCACCTGCACGGCTTCCTGCCGGATGAGCAGGCCGTCGGCCGGGTTATCGCGGCGGCTCAGGGCTGTTATAACCATTCCTTCGGGTTGACGGGTAGGGCATTGATTCAGTTCGGCCGCGATCGCGTCGACTTCGCCGCTGAGCAAAGCGGCTTCTAGCTCGGAAGACAAAAGATCGACACGAGCCTCAATACCGGCATTGGCGAGTTCGGCTCTGGTGAGTTCGGCTATCCGGCGCCCCGATGGTGTATCCGGCGCCCCAATTTTCAAAACGGAAGTAGTTTTTTCGGACAAAGCAAAAGTTCAATTTCGGGCAAAGGTAGTCAATGGTCGAGGCTCCTCAATCTTCCCAGCCTCTCCGCCGGATTTTGATTTGAATGGCGCGTTCGACGGGTTTGTCGGCGATCAGAACCAGGTAACCGCCACCGCCTGCGCCGCTGAGTTTCCAGCCCAGGGCTTGTTCGCGATACTGCCCGATCAGATCCATAATTTCAGCATCCACCATATTGGGAAACATAGCGATCTGCGCTTCGAACGAACTCCGCACTGCATCGCCGAGCGCTTCAAGATCGCGATCGAGCAAGGCCGCCCAGGCGTTTTCGGCCGCACGAGCCAAATCTGCTGCTCCTTTTGGCGTGATATGGGTATCGGCAAGTACCTGATAACCGGCGCCGCGCGGGCCGAGCGTGACCAGGTAAATATGTTTTTCGAGCCAGTCGAGCGCAGGTTCGTCGTGCCAGCTTTCGATCGATTCGGGCCAGTAATGACCGTTGTAATTCAGTTTGTTGAGGCCCGGGAACACGATACCGATAGCATCCTGAGAGCCGGCAACCTCGTCGGTGCCCGGCGGGTTCTCGAAGCTGAACAGGATTTTTGCCGTACGGGCGGGGTCGCCGCCAGGCAGGGCTGTGCGCCACAATTCAATCGCTTTTTTCCGGGTGCTGGTGGCCATGCCGCTGCGGTCGTTGAATTCGTGGGTCGGCTCGATACTGGCCGTGAGCACGGGTCCGGGGTGATGTTTGGACACCCAGGGTTGGTCGAGCCAGCCGCCAGCCAAATCGATGCGATACGGTATTGTGCATTCGAGGCGCAGGGCGGTGGTGCTTCGGGAAGGCAAATTGGCGGCAGGCGCGCGCCGCGACACGACGTATTCGATACCCCGGTTGTGCAACAGGGCTTCTTTGGCAGGCGTGTGTCCGTCTTCATTGACGAAAAAAATATCGGGCTGAAGGTCTTCGAGTTCGGCGGTAAAATCGAGTACGCCAAAGCCCTGATTGATGCGTACGGATGCCACACAGGCCAGGTTTTCGAGCATAAAACGGCGTTCGGCCTGCGGGTTGACAGGGTATCGGCCTTTGAGTTGAAATACATTTTCATCCGAACCGATGCATACATGCAGTTCGCCCAAAGCGGCTGCTTCCCGCAAAAAGGCGACGTGGCCGCTGTGCAACAGATCAAAACAGCCGGTGACCATTACTTTTTTCATACCGGGAGTAAAACAGGTGGTTGAAGTACGCCGTAAAGGACGCTAATTTGGAGCCGTGAAATTGCCATTCCATTCTACCGTCTCCAATTTTTTTCTTCATAAAAACTGGTTGCCTTTCGCTGCCGTAGCCGTGGCGGCACTCGGGGCGCAGGTTTTTGATTTTAATGGCCTGTATGGCCAGGACGCGCACGAGTTGTTGCGGCAAAGCCGGGTTTTTTATCAACATTTTTGGGGAGCGCCATACGTGCCGCAAGGCCGGGGCGATGTGGAGTTGGCGGTGGGTTATCCGCTGGCCGGTGCCGTGTTGCGTCTGCTGGGCCCCGATTCCATACTGGCTCTTCAGTTGGTTTCGGGACTGGCTGCCGGGTCCGCGCTTTGGGCTTTTGATTTTTGTCTGCGGGTGCTGACGCCCGGCGCGCACCGCTGGAGTCGGCAATTGTATGCCGGGGTGGCGCTGGCCCTATCCGCATATTTTGTCCGGGCTGGCGTCACGGTCATGTCCGATGCGCTCGGGCTGGCTTTTACCTTGTTTGCTGCCGGGTACGGGATGCGGGCTGTGGAGGGCCGTCGGGGGCGCGATGCCGTCGGGGCGGCAGCTTTTATGGGGCTGGCGGTGCTGACGCGTTTTGCCCTGGCGCCCCTGCTGGCGCCGCTGGCGATCGGGGTAGGAGTTGCGTTGATCCGGGTGCCACCCATACCGGGCCGCCGCGACTGGAATTTTGGCTGGCTGGTTTTGGCCGTTTTGGCAGGGCTGACTATGCTTGCGCCACACTTTTGGCTGAAAACCGGAATGGCCGATGCCTTTCTGGGGCATTCCCTCTTGCGGGAATGGTCGGCGGGCAATTTGTTCCGCGCGAGTTTTTCCACCGGCAACGGGCTGGTGGAATACCGCTTTCCCAACCTTGTTTATCTATTTTTCCCCTTGGCACATCCAGGCTACCTGCTGCCGTTGCCGTTGCTGTTTTTTTTAACCAAGCGCACCGATTTCCTGCTTCCAGCCAAAAAGGTATTAATGGTTTGTCTGGCAGTGTATCTATCCTTTTTAGGCGGATTGCCCGTCCAAAATGTTCGATATCTATTACCGGCTTATGCTTTCCTTTTGCTGCTCCTGTTTCCTGCCTGGGACCGTTTTGTGTCGTACGGGTTTTATTTTTTTAAAAAACTGACCACCGGGCTGGTGCTTGGAGCCATCGGTTGTCAGTTGTTTTTTACGGTCCAAATCCTGTTGCCGGTGTGGGAACGGAATCGGCTGGAAAGGGAGGTCGCGGAGGGGGTGAAGGAGGTGCGTGATAGGCTAGGTCCCAGCCCCTCGTTACACCCCTCCCCCCACGGGGAGGGGAGCGGCTATGCTCTCGGATCGGCTCCCCTCCCCTTGGGGGGAGGGGTTGGGGGTGGGGCCATCGAACGGGGATTTAAGACCGCCTCCCACCCTCCCCTCTACACCTTCGACCTCGACCTCGCCCTGCGCAGTTATCTACCCGACTGGACGATCTACAACCTTTGGGCCGAACGATACGAAACATACCCTGTCGGGGGCCTGATTTTGTTCAACGAACCCCGCTTGCGGCGGCAATGGGAGGGGCGCAACCCGATGCTCAACTGGGATTTTGTGGTGGGGCATTACGAACTGCGCGAAGTGGCTGTCTTTTCCGAGGGCTGGACGCTCTACGAGATTGTTAAGCCAAAATGAGTTTTGGCGGCGAAGGCAAGGTTTTCAGCGAAGCTGGCCTATCTTTGCCACGATTTTTTATAAAAATTTGATTGTCAAATTTTTACCTTAAACCACCTCCCTGTCCATCAATTTCCGGTACCATGTATCCCGATCTTTCCTACCTCTTCCACGACCTGCTGGGCACAGCCTACGACAACTGGCTTTCGGTGTTCAAAATGTTCGGTTTCGTGCTGGCCATTTCGTTTTTGGTGAGCGCCGTGGTGTATTATGCCGAATTGCGCCGCAAGCAGCGCGAGGGCATGTTTGTGCCGGAAGAAGGTGAAATCACAGAAGGCGCGCCGGCTACCTGGCAGGAAATTGCCATGAATGCGCTGGTCGGTCTGATTTTCGGAGGTAAAGGCGGCCTGATTGCCCAGGATTCCGCTGCATTTCAATACGACCCGGCAGCGGTGATTCTTTCGGGTAAAATGCACTGGCCGGCAGCATTGCTGGGCGCATTGTTGCTGGGCGGTTTTACCTGGTGGGATGCCTGGCGCAAACGCAAGGACAAACCCGTGACCACAAAAATCAAAATATGGCCCGCCGACCGCATCGCGGAAATGACGATGTGGGCAGCCGTGGGAGGCATTGTAGGCGCCAAAGTCTTCGACCTTTTCGATACACTCGCCACCCGCGACGGCCGTGAAGCTTTTATGGCCGACCCGCTCGGGGCGCTGTTGTCGGGCGGTGGCCTGGCGTTCTACGGCGGCCTGATTCTGGGCGCCGCGCTGGTTATCCGCTACATTATCAAGAAAAAAATACCCTTGCTGGCGGCTATCGACGCCTGTGCGCCAGCCCTGGTGGCAGGCTACGGGGTGGGCCGAATCGGTTGCCAATTGTCGGGCGACGGCGACTGGGGAATGGTCAATGCCGCCCCCAAACCCGGGTGGCTTTCCTGGTTGCCCGACTGGGCCTGGAGTTACCGCTATCCGCACACGGTACTCGGCGACGGCTGGGAGCACAAAAGCGCCCAACTGGCGCTCGACGTCAAAAACAACATCATTCTGACGCGAATGGCCGATTTTCAGGGGCGATATGCTTTTCAGCTGGAACAGCCCGTCTGGCCCACGCCGTTTTACGAAACCATGATGATGCTGGTGGTATTTGGCATTCTTTGGGCCCTGCGCAAAAGGATCAAAACGCCAGGCCTGTTGTTTTGTCTGTATATCGCCCTGATCGCCGTGGAGCGCTTTTTCATAGAATTTATTCGCGTTAATCCGCTGTACAACGTGCTGGGAACGGAACTTTCGCAAGCGCAGATCATTTCTTTGTTTTTGCTCCTGGCCAGCGGACTGGGCGCCTGGTGGCTGACGAAGCGGAAAAACTAGTGCGTTTTTCTCGCGCCGCTGACCAGAAAATACTGCCCAAGGATATAGGTCACCATGATCAGCATTCGGGCGCCGTCGAACGAGTGCCCGAACTTGTTGATCGCCAGTATGCTATCGGAAATAAGGAACAAGAACGCGCCAGTCAGCAACTGGTTGTGTACGGCTGAGTTGACCTGTCCGCGCAGATTGATGACGCTCAACGTCATGGCTGTGATGGTGAACGCATAAAATACGACGGGGAGCCGCATGGCTTGCGGTACGTCGGGCCATAGCC
>JADZFP010000329.1 GCA_020849825.1 Saprospiraceae bacterium | reverse complement strand
TTTGCCTGAGCGACGTGACCAGTTTCCCGCAGCAGATTGTGTTCGACTGGTACGATTTCAATTATGACGTGGTTTGCTCCGATACCTTGATCTTCGACTGTCCGGTAGAACCCGATTGTCTTTATGCCAAAGACGATACGATTTATTGCGAAAATGGGGTCGTCACCTATACCGTCACTTTGTGCAATCCGATTGACAATGATTTTAACGTCGGTTATATCGTGCTGAATGCGAGCAGTCCATCAAACGTGGTTGTAACGCCTTCCAATATTTTCATCAGTCCGCCACTGGCGCCGGGCGAATGCCGGGACTTCACGTTCCTGCTCAGCGGCGCCAATATTGCCGGCGAGGATTTCTGTTTCAGCCTTACTGCCCACGACGTGCCGCCGGGCAACCCGGACACCTCGTTGTGTTGTATGCTGGATACGATGTATTGCGTCGAAATACCGGACTGCGACCCCTGCGATAACATCGGGGTGGAGTTTGTGGATATGGTTTCGTCGGAAGACGGCGGCGATTGTTGCGCCTTTATCGGCCTGTACAACAACTACGCGGCCAATTATTTCGATGGCATCGATCTCTGCCTGTTGCCTTCGGGGACAACGATGACGATGACCAATCCGTTTGGGTCCGGCTGGGCGACGGCTAGTTATTCGCCGACCATGATTTCGCTCGACGTCATTCCTCCGCTCGGCAACACCCTTCCGCTAGGTCCCTTGCAACTACCCATGCTTTGTTTCCAGACACAAGTTGCGCCGCCGCAATTTTTGGAAATAAAATGGATGCAGGGCGACAGCGTGGTGTGCCGCGACACGATTACGTTGATGTGCGAACCGCCTTGCGGGTACATTTCCGCTGATTCGATTTCCTGTCAGGGCAATGGTTCCTGGAGTTTCCTGGGCATTTTGCACAACACTTCCGATTTCCCGATGGGAGAAGCGCAATTTGTTTTCCCGACGTTGGGGTACAGCCAAACGGTGGTACTGCCACCGTTGCTCCCGGGCGGTACGCAGCCTTTCGGTATTCCGATCGGGGCGCCGGCCATGGCGGGCGATACCATCTGCTTTACGGTGGCCTTGCATGAAGTGGACGACGATAGTATGCACATCAATTGCTGCAATTTCCAAGCCTGCCTTGTGCTGCCCGATTGCCCCGAACTCCTGTGCGCTTGCGACGAGGATTTTTATGGCCTGCAAAGCAATGGATATAAATACGCCGGCAGCCTGACCACGCCCTACGAAATCCGGTTTGCACCGGGCAGTTGGCTGAGCGCTTGCGACCGCGTATTGTGGGCTTGGGGCGATGCTTCGGCGCCGGATACCGCTTTCGGGAACATGCCGCTTACGCACCAGTTTCCGGGCAACGGCACGTATGATGTTTGTATGAGCGTCACCCGCCTGAGCGATAGTGGCGAAGAGTGCAGGTTTGAAGTTTGCAACGAGGTAAAAATTAACCCGTACGAGAACAACCCATACGATCCGGGTATGGAGATGAGCATTTATCCTAACCCGGCGGAAGGCGCATTCTACGTTTCCTGGCAGACCAACTGGAAAAATCCGGTGCAGGTCAGCTTGTATGATCTGCTCGGGCGCAAGGTGGCATTTGAACGCTGGACGCCCGAATCTGGTGAAAACAGGCTCCGGATCGATCCCGGGTTTGCCATGCCGGGCATTTATTTTGTAGAAGTTGTTTCCAACGGAAAGCGGAGCGTGCACAAAGTTGTGTTGCAATAGAAGCGGCCGTTTTGGAAAAACAAATAACAAAAGCGCCCCCGACTCGCAAAGTCGGGGGCGCTTGTGTTGTTCCGGTTTCAGGCGCTGCGATCAGGTCAGATCGGCGTTGCGCTGTTTATTTTTCCTCGTAATTGAAGGGCAGGATTTTCGAATCTTTCACCGTCGAAAGCGTCATCAGCGTTTTCAGGCGTTCGATCTCTTCGATCTGGCTCAGGGTTTTGAACAGCAGTTGTTCGTAGGTGGGAATATCGCGGCACACGATCTTCATCAGGAAATCAGCTTCACCGGTGATGATATAGCATTCCGTGATCTCGTCGATTTGGGAGATTTTCTGAAGGAAGTTGTTCAGTGCGTTTTCGCGCTTCCAGGCGAGCGAAACCAGGACGAAGGTTTTGACATTGAGCCCCATCATCTGCGGATTCACCTGGGCGTGGTAGCTCTGGATAATGTCGCTTTGTTCCAGTTTTTTTACGCGTTCGAGCGTCGGGGCAGGGGAGAGCCCGATTTTTTTGGACAGATCGAGGTTCGTGATCTTGCTGTTCTCCTGGAGGATCTTGAGAATTCTTAGGTCTATTTTATCGAGTTTTTCCGACATGGTGGTATAATTTGTAAAATTAAATTCTGGTCTGAAAAATTTCCCCAAAGGTAGGGCGGGAAAAAATAATTTGCAAGCGAAACCAGTATTGACCTTTGTAAATTTTGTTAACAAAGCGTTTTTGTCATATCGGCAGCATTAAATTTTCGGTCAAAAGCCTCAAAAACGCGAATTAGCCAATGATTATTTGCTGAAAAGCAAAATAAATACGGGGAGAATAAAAAAAGGCCGGTTCTGCGCTTTGTCGGCGTAAAAACGCCAAACAATACACGCTGAACCGGCCTGAAAAAGAGGCGCTGCAGACAATCCGTCCGCCAACGGGCCCTTACGGGAAGATACCCATGGAGATATAGTCGCTCGCAATCTTTTTAAGCGAGCAAACGAATGCAGCCGTACGCACGTCGTGAATATCCGGGTGCTGGCGCATGGTTTCGCGGATTTGCTGGTAGGCCGTGATCATGGTGTCTTCGAGGCCCGAATTGACCAGTTCGATTTCCGTACCGCCGCGCGTCAGGAAATCACGTTCGCGATCGCCGACTGTTTTGCCGGTCATTTCTTCGATTTTGCTCACCAGACCTTCGAACTGGTTGTGGTGGAAGCGGTTTTCGAGGCGACCGAAGCGGTGGTGCGACAGGTTTTTGAGCCATTCGAAGTAGGAAACCGTCACACCGCCCGCGTTGATATAGAAGTCGGGGATGATGACGATACCTTTTTTCAGCAAAATCGGGTCGGCATCGGCTGAAACGGGGCCGTTGGCGGCTTCTGCGATGATCTTGGCTTTGATGCGGGCGGCGTTTTCAGCCGTAATCTGGTTTTCCAAAGCGGCCGGTACCAGGATGTCGCATTCCAGTTCGAGCGCTGCCGAGGCGTCGCCGATGTGTTTGGAGCCGGGGTATCCGACGATGGAGCCGGTTTCCTTGCGGAAAGCCAGCAGTTTTTCGATATCGATGCCGTTCGGATCGTAGATGGAGCCTTCGCGTTCGGCCACGCCGATAATTTTGACGTCGCCTTCCAGTTGGCTGATGAGCGCGGTGTTGCTGCCTACGTTGCCCAGGCCCTGTACGACCATGGTTTTGCCGGCGATACCGGGCGTGAGGCCCAGTTTTTTCATGTCGTCGCCGTAAGAAACAGCTTCGCGCAGACCGTAGAATACGCCGCGACCCGTGGCTTCGGCGCGTCCGCGTATACCGTTTTGGGTAACAGGTTTGCCCGTTACGCAGCCGATGGAGTCGATTTCACCGTGGCGGAATGCCTGATAGGTGTCGAGAATCCAGGCCATTTCACGCGGACCGGTGCCGTAGTCGGGTGCGGGCACGTCGATGCCCGGGCCGATAAAGTTTTTCTTGATCAGCTCGGTGGTGTAGCGGCGAGTGATGTTCTGGAGTTGTTCGACGGTGTAGTTCGAGGGATTGATCTTGATCCCGCCTTTGGCGCCGCCGAACGGAACGTCCACCAGGGCGCATTTGTAGGTCATCAGGGCGGCGAGGGCCATTACTTCGTCCTGGTCGACGGATTCAGCGTAGCGGATGCCGCCCTTTGTCGGCAAACGGTGGTGGCTGTGTTGTACGCGGTAGGCCTCGATTACTTCGAAATCGCCATTGACGCGCACCGGAAAACGGATTTGCAAAACGAGATTACAAGCTTTGATCTGCTCCACCAGTCCTTTTGGGATATCGGTGTAACTCGCCGCTTTGTCTACGTAGTTTTCTACGCTTTTAAAAAAGCTAATTTTTCCACTCATGGTCATCCTTAGTTTGGTGCTCTAATTTGGTTAGTTTACGCTCCAGTCGAACGAGGTACCATACGATACCGAGAAAAATGACGAGGATAACGGCTACCACGACATTTATTTTCCCGGTTTCGCGCATGAAATCCCGGTTGCCCTGGGCAAATGCTGCCGGCAAAGGTAGCAGGCTCAGCAAAATGATTGCAAAAATTTTTTGCGTTGGAAAAAATTTCATCTTTTAAAACGGGGGAAAAGTTTATTTTTTTGCTAAATTTGGAGAATTTAATACCCCGGCGCCCGATTAATCGAGCCCGTGCGAACGATCGTGCAGGCGCTGGTATCGGATGCGAAGGCTGGCGATCCAGAATCCCAGCAGCGTCCAGCCCAGAATCGAGGGGTAAAACACCGCGCGCATCGTGTTGTCGAGGTCTTCGCTGCCAAATGCAGGGTTGCCTGTAGCGCCCGGGTGCAAGCTGGCAAACATGCGCGGCACGATATATAAAAGCGGAATCAGCGAAGCAAAGGCAAAGATGTTGTACACGGCAGCCAGGCGGGCGCCCTTTTCGGGTTCGTCGAAAGAGCGGCGCAGAATGAAATAAGCCAGATAGATCAGCAGGGCCACGGCCGTCATGAGTTGTTTGATATCGTTGCTCCAGGGTTTGCCCCAGGCGTAATTGGCCCATACCATACCCGTAAACAGGCCCAGAAAGCCGAACAGCAACCCGGCTTCGGCATAGCCGGCCGCTTTGCGGTCGAAGTCCGGATCGGGCTTGCCGAGGTAACGGATGCTGTACCAAACAGATGCGATAAAAAGAAACATCAGCACAAACCACATGGGCACGTGGTAGTAGGTGTTGCGGATGCTTTCGTAGATCACGTTGCGGTAGGGAAAAGAAAAGTCTTTGATAACGTGCAGGTTATCGATGGGTTGCAGGGTCCAGGCCGAGTCGGAAACCATGGACGATACTGTCGCGCCGCTTTTCAGAAAAGCGGTATCCTGTATCAGTTTGATGGCGTTGGGCAACAGCGAAACGCCGTCGGCCGGGTGGTCGACAATGGCGGTGAGCAAGGTCGATTTTTCCCCTTTGGGCAGGTAGGGCGGCAATTGAAAACTGGCCTCCAGCGTGGTGTCGTTGAGCACCTTAATGGTTTGCGCTGCAGTGGCGCGCGACGAATCGTATTCCAGCCACACGCGGATTTGCCCCGGTTCGGATTTGGAAAAAAAAGAGTTGTAGCCGTATACCTGCAAGCTGAGCGCCTGACCGGTCGCGGCGGTTTCCGGACTTACCCGCACCACGCCGGGTTTGAGCGGTATCAGCAAGCCGATGCTAAGGGCATAAAGGACAAGAACGACAGAAAGGGTTTTCCACCACATATTGTTGAGTTGGTAGTTGCAGTTATGGTAACAAGGGTCAGTCGGGGCGGCAAATTTCCGTTTTTTAGGCAGAACAACGATTCTTAGTTAGGCGGGCATCACCAATTCACCAATTCACCAAATCACCAGTTCACCAGTTTTATCAGTCTTTCCAGATAAAAGGGAACAGCACAAACGTAAGCGTTACAAGAATGCCGTCGATTGCCAGCAGGTTGATGATATCGCGGTCGTAAGTAGCCAGCGGGGGCATGAGACCCAGGGCGAATTTGGACAAATTGGTGAGCGTAAGCAAAATAGGCAATATGACCGGGAAACTGAGGATCGCCATCAAAGTCGCGCTGTTGTTGGCCTTGGCGGCGATGCTCGATATAAACGTGAACGCGATGGAAAACCCCAGGCTGCCCAGTAAGAGGGTAAGCCAAAACAGGCCGGCGTCTTTTACCGGGTTGCCGGCCACCACACTATAGGTAACGAAGGACAAGCAGCTCAATACCATGAGCAGCAAGGTATTATAAACGATTTTTGAGAGCAGTAGCATGACCGGTTCTGCCAGCTGGTAGTAGTACAGTTGCCGTGCGCCGCTTTCCTGCACAAAGCTTTTTACCACCGCGTTGATCGAGGCGAAGAGCACGACCAGCCAAAACAGCACATTCCATATTTTAGGGCTGATGTCGGCTTTTGCAGAGGCGATATACACGACGAAAATCATGCTGAACACGTACAGGACGATGCCGCTGATCGCGTAGCGTTGCCGGAATTCGAGCAAAAATTCCTTTTGCAGTAGAATGATGAAATGTCGCCAGTTCATAAACAAGATGCGGCAAAGGTAGGGCAGGGTAGCCGGCAAGTATGCGCTTGGAATAAATTTTACAGGTATCGCTTTATCTTTGCTGCCGGCCTGATTTGCAGGCTAAGCCATGTTCGCCCCATAAACCCTTCATTTTCAATAAACCCAACCGCATGAGCTGGTTCAAACGACTGAAAGAGGGCGTCTCCACGGCCACCAAATCCAAAAAGGACGTACCCGAAGGCATCTGGTATCAATGCAAAAAATGCAAAGAAACCAGCACGACCAAAGAACTCCGCGAGAACAACTACATCTGCCCCAAATGCGATTATCATACCGCGATCGGGTCACGGGAATATTTTGAAATCTTGTTTGACAACCAGGAGTACACCCGGCTGAACGACGACCTCATTTCCAAGGATTTCCTCCAGTTCACCGACCTCAAACCCTACGCCAAACGCCTCGACGAGACCCGCGCAAAAACAGGCCTCAATGATGCGCTGGCATCCGCCGAAGGCCTCGTCAATGGCCGCCCCCTGGTTGTTGCCTGCATGGATTTTCGTTTTATCGGCGGCTCGATGGGCTCCGTGGTCGGCGAAAAAATCTCCCTGGCTATCGACCGCTCGCTCGAAACCGGCGCACCTCTGCTCGTGATCTCCAAATCCGGCGGCGCACGTATGATGGAAAGCGCTTTTTCCTTGATGCAAATGGCCAAAACCAGCGCCAAACTGACCCTGCTGGCCAAAGCCGGAATTCCCTACTTCTCGCTGATGACCGACCCGACCACCGGCGGAGTGACGGCTTCTTTCGCTATGCTCGGCGACCTCAACCTGGCCGAACCGGGCGCCCTGATCGGCTTCGCCGGTCCGCGCGTAATCCGGGAAACCATCAAGCGCGACCTGCCGGAAGGATTCCAGACCGCCGAGTTTTTGCTCGACAGCGGTTTTGTCGACCTGGTGGTCAATCGCAAAGACCTGAAAGAAACATTGTCGGATTTGCTGGCCTTTTTTAGCGCCTCGGGCAGAATAAAAACACCCTCGAAAATGGTCTGATCGTATACGCTGCCGGATTCGGGTTGCGGACAACATCAACGCATCCATAAAGTGGATGCCTTTGATAATTTCTTATTTTCAAGTAGTTATATTCAATTGGTCGCTTGATGTCTTCACGAACCATTGAAAAAGTTTGTATTTTTCCTACAATTTCCTACCTTTATTATCTGTATTCCGCTGGAACCCCTGAATAATTCATCAAACCAACCCAAACCCAAACCCAAAATCTCTACTAACAAGGCGGTAGGTAATCCCGACTGTATACCGGGACGTACAATCATCTCATCGGGCCAATGGACTCCGACAGGATTACCCTGTTCAGAACAGCGGCGTGTACCCTTTGTGTTATTGCCCCAAAGGGACTCAGATTGCGAAACCCGAGTATAAGTTGTTGATTTTTAGATTTTTAAATCAAGACTGATTTAAATCACTCACTTATACTTTCAACTCTATGAAAAATCAATCCAACTTTCTGCTCGCAGTCCTGTGCTGCCTGTTCCTTTTCCTCAACACCCGTCTCGATGCCCAATGGCAGGTATTTACACCGCCTCAGTCGGATACCGTGGGGGCCTACGACGTGCGCATGGCGTACGACAACGACCAGGTAGTGTGGTGTATAGCCATGAAGTATGAAGTAACCCCGACAGCGTACCAATGGCTGGAAGCCCCCTCGCTTTATTTCACCAAAACCGACGACGGCGGCGCTACCTGGACGAGCGGCGCCATTCCTATGGGTGTCGCCCCCTATGCCAGCAACATCTGTCCACTCAGCGGCGATGTAGCCTGGGCCAGCGGCCTCGATGAGGACTTTGTAAGTTATATCCTCAAAACCACCGACGGCGGCCTCACTTGGGAGCCTTATCTGGAAAATGCATTTACCGACCCTTCCGCCTATGTAGATTTTGTTCATTTCTGGGATGAAAACAACGGCATCGTGGTAGGCGATCCGACGCCTTCTGATACCGAACCCGAGCCTTTTTTTGAAATATACCGCACTACCGACGGCGGAGCAACCTGGGAACGTGTACCAAGCGCCAACATACCGCCGGCTGACGGCGAGTTCGGCGACGGCGGCAATTACGAGGTACATGGAGATCACGTCTGGTTCAATACCCTTTCTAGCACGAACTACCTGTCACAAAGAATTTACCACTCCGCCGACCGAGGCCAGACCTGGGAAGCGCTGGAAACAGGCAACCAGTTTGCCTTCTGGTCTTTTTCCGACTCCCTGCACGGCGTCACGGCTTTTCGTACTGTACCTGGTCAACCCCAGGTTGAACTCCGCTACACCGACGATGGCGGCGACACCTGGTCGATTCTGCCAACATACAACTCGATCAATCCCGCGTCTGATTACATCCTCATCCCGGAATCGCATTATATTCTCACGGCACGTCGGGTAAGCAATATTAACGGACCTTTTTATACTTATGTAAGCAAGGATTTGGGTGTTTCGTGGCAACAAGTCTCTTCCGGCGAAAACGTTTCCATCTTCGATTTCAGCAGCCCTTCCACTGGCTACGGCGCCGAGTGGCAACCCGCCGATCACCTCATGCGGATGTACAAATACGCTGGAGATCCGCTTTCGGGCCTCCTGGCCAACCAACCGCTTAATGCACAGGTATCCGTGTCGCCCAACCCCACAGCCGATGCGGTATCGGTTAGCATCAGCGGTGAGCATCCCGAGCGGTACACCGTCTTGCTCAACAACGCCAATGGTGATTTGATCTATCGGCAAAACACTGACAAAACGGTGCAGGCCAGTCTGCGTTTTGAATTGACCACACTGCCCGCGGGTACTTATACCGTCACGGTCAGCAGTCCGGCCGGGCATCTGACGAAGACGATTGTGAAATTGTAGACCTGAAAGCCATATCAAAAATGCCTGTCGGACTGAGATGAAGGTCCGACAGGCATTTTTGATCATGCGAGATCCGCGAAAACATCAAGCACGACCTGCCGGAAGGATTCCAGACCGCCTGACTTATGAGACAGCATCTTTTATTATAAATAAAAGTCTACCGATTTGGTAGGATAATAAATGAATCACATCTTGGCCTACAGTTCAATAAAGCAGTCAGAATTTTCGATTCAACGTATTCTGCAACGGTGTTGCCGGAAATTGATATGTCTGTTGCGAATTTCCGTGAGGGCGCCGTTCCTAACTTTTCACCTTGTCCTCGATTCTTTGTCCGGGCTTTTGATTCCGGGTTTTTATGCCCGGAAAGGAATCGGGACAAGGCGTTTCATCAGGTTGGGGGGATTTCAATCGGATATA
>JADZFP010000328.1 GCA_020849825.1 Saprospiraceae bacterium | reverse complement strand
GGCAGTCGGCCGTATCGGGTATTTTGTCGGCCATCATGCCCCCCGAACAAGCCCGTGAAACGGCGTATCGCCTGCTGCTCGAATACGAAGGCGCGGTTACGATGTACAAACTCACCGGCGACGAACAACATCTCGAAAAAATAGTGGCCCGTGCTGTGGCCCATTTCCCTGTCTCCCAGTCATGAATCGCTTGCAGCCGCTCTTCTTCAAATCACTTGGGCTTGGCCTCAATCTTTATTCCCTGCTGTCTACTTCTCGAGCAGCCGATGCCGCCCTGCGCATTTTCGGCACGCCGCCCAGGCCGCGCCTGCGCCCGAAGGAACTGGATTTTTTGTCCACTGCCCGACAGGTTCGGCGCACCGCCGCTGGTCGGGAAATCATGGAATACCACTGGGGCGAGCCCGGCGCGCCGTTGGTGTTGTTGAGTTACGGCTGGGGATACAACGCCGGTCGCTGGCGTCATTTCGTGCCGACGCTGGTAGAGGGCGGCTGGCGGGTCATTGCCTACGATCCCAGCGGTCACGGACTTGCGCCCCGGGATTTTATGCACATGCCGCTGAACGCCGCCATTATCACCGATCTGATACAAACTTACGGACCCACGGACGCGATCATTGGCCATTCATTCGGCGGCAGCAGCAGCGTCTATGCCGTACACCGGCTTCCGGCCCAGCTTCGGCCCCGAAAAATGGTGATCATGGCGTCTTTTACTTACATCCCGCAGGTGTTCAAAGACTACCAAAAAGCGCTGGGCATCTGGCCGACGCTGTATTGGCCGGTTGTCCGCAAGGCAGAACAGATGCTGGGCGACCGGCTCGACCAGTTCGATCTGGCCCGTATGAGCGGCGACTTCGACGGTATCGAGGCGCTTTTGGTGCACGACCCCGGCGATCCGGTCACGCCGTTTTCGCACGCGCAGCGGTTCCATAATTTCTGGCCCGAAAGCGCATTATTGGCCGCCAAAGGGGCGCATCACCATCTCGGGCATCCGGAGGTGACAGAGGCAGTCCTCCAGTTTGTACAAACAGGCGCGCTGCCCGCTGCCGCCCAGCGCCAGGAGCGCCCGGAGCCGCCGGGGCATGAATTGGTGCGGTATTTTGCGGGATTGTA
This sequence comes from Saprospiraceae bacterium, assembly GCA_020849825.1. Lineage (GTDB taxonomy): Bacteria > Bacteroidota > Bacteroidia > Chitinophagales > Saprospiraceae > M3007. The sequence goes on along the minus strand of JADZFP010000328.1, from coordinate 4,411 downwards.
AAAAAATATCTTGCCGGGAGTAGAAGGATGGATAACGGAGCGTTTTAAGCAGGTACAGCAACCTACCTTTGCACAGCTTATCATCCTTCTTCATCATGAAAAATATTGCCATCCTCACCGGCGGCGACTCCGAAGAGCGCGTCATTTCACTCAAAAGCGGCCGCGTGGTAGCCGATCATTTGCCGGTCGATCGTTATCGCTCTTTCCTCATCGATATTCAAAAAGCCGACTGGAGCGACCTGGAAACGGGCGTTCAGGTGGATAAAAACGATTTTTCCCTTACCCTCGACGGCGAAAAAATCCGCTTCGATTGCGCTTTCGCGGCGCTGCACGGCAGTCCGCTCGAAGACGGCAAAATGCAGGGCTACTTCGAGATGCTCGGCATCCCTTACACCTGTTGCGACGGCTACGTGAGCGCCCTGACCATGAACAAACACAACACCAAAACCCAACTGGCGCCGCATGGCATTCCGCTGGCGAAATCGGTGCTGCTGCATCGCGGTCAAGCCGTCGACCTCGACAAATTACGGGCGCTCGGTCTGCCAGTATTTGTCAAACCCAATACCCACGGGTCGAGTTTTGGGGTCAGCAAGGTCAAAACCGAAGCCGAACTCCAGCCCGCCCTCGACGAGGCCTGGCGCTTCGGCGACGAGGTGGTGGTGGAAAGTTTTATGCCCGGCCGCGAGTTTGCCAACGGCGCTTTCCGTCACCAGGGCGAAATCGTCGTCTTGCCGGTCACGGAAATCATTCCCGAAACTGAATTTTTCGACTTTGCCGCCAAATACGAAGGCAAATCCCAGGAGGTCACACCTGCCGACCTGAGGGCCGACCAAACCCGGCAGTGCCAGGAGCGCACCCGCCAGATCTACCAGTTGCTGGGCTGCCGGGGCGTGGTGCGTTTCGATTATATTCTCGTGGGCGACACCTTCCATTTGCTGGAGGCCAATACGATACCCGGCATCTCTCCGGCCAGCATCGTGCCGCAGCAGGCGCGGGCTGCCGGCTGGGAACTGGGCGAATTTTTTGCGGCCTTGATTGAAGAGGCGACCGGCGTTTGAAAAGCCTGCAACGGAAAGCCTCTTGAAAAATGCTGAATTGTCAGACTGGGTTAAAATCAGACAGGATTTACAAGATTTACAGGATAGGGCGGCTACGCCGCTGTCTCATGATCCTGTAAATCTTGTAAATCCTGTCTAATAAACCTGTCCAATAAACCTGTCTCCCCTCTCTTCCCGTCCCAAGCCTTTATTTCTTCACTGGCGCCAGCGTATCCTGCGGCAGCGGTTCCACAAAATAAATCACTTTGGTCAGCCACTTGCTCGTGTCGGGCTCGGCCATGGGGTCGGTGATGTATTCTTCCAGAACGGGCGGGATGCTGCGCAAACTTTTTTTCACCATGTAGTCGTCCATGGCCAGGTGGGCGCTGCCGATGCTGTCGTACACGCCGTAGTAATCGATCACCAGGGCGCGGCCGCCGCCGACGGTGAATACGCCCAGGCCATTGCCGAATTTTTTGGCTTCGGCGATGGGTACGGTAGCAGCCATGTCGGTAGTATGGGTGGAGTCGTCCCAAATCCAGGTCAGACTGGAGGGCGCACCGGCCGGTGTAAGGCCCTGCTCCTGTATGGCGCTCATAGCCTGTGGGAAGATGGCTTCATAAAATGCCTGCAGGCTATCGAACGACAGGTTTTTGCGTACCCCGACGTAGTATTTGACCGGTATTTCGGTTTCCGCAATTTCATAGCCGAGGTATTTGGGGTGGGCGATCTCTTCGCAAATACGCTTGAGGTTGCCGAGGCCGCGCTCATAGTCTTTACCGACGGCAGCATCCATATCGGTCAGCATGGCAAAGCCGTTCCAGGGGAAGCCTACGTGCATATCGAAACCCCAGCTGACCAGGGTTTTTTCTCCCTGCGCCTCCATTTTGATCGCAGAGGGCGAAGTGCTTTCCCAGGGTTCCGAAAACTGGACTTCGAGGTCTATACGTCCGGGCGAAACGTTTTTCAGCGTTTGTTTGCCGGCCCCGACTTTATCGTTGCCTACCCAGTTGTACACGGCCCCAACTTCGCCGTCGACGCCTTCGATCGAGGTTTTCATATTAGGGTCGAGCGATTGCCAGGGCGACCATTTGGGGAAGTTTTTGAAGTACCGGACCTGCTCGTACACGATTTCGCGGGGGGCATCGATCTCGATGCTGCGTTCGATGTGGTAATCGCTTTTACCAAACAAGCCGAGCCCGATGATAAGGGCTACAAAACCTAAAATGATATACAGTAAGATTTTGAGTGCTTTCATACCTTGTAGATAGTTGGTTAGTTTTACGGAGGCAAATTTGACATAAAAAGTTTTAAAATTTAAAAACAATTCCAACCTTTTCGACAAAAAATAAAAAAGGCTGCCTTTGGGCAGCCTCTGAGTCCTGTTTTACTTCGACCAATGCGTTGATCAGACGGCGAAACTCTCTCCGCAACTGCAAGTCCGGGCAGCATTCGGGTTGTTGAAAGAAAAGCCTTTTCCATTCAGTCCGCCGGAAAATTCCAGTGTGGTGTTGAACAGGTAAAGAAAGCTTTTCAGATCCGTGACCACTTTCACGCCGTTGTCTTCGAATACCTGATCGTTGGGCTTGGATTCGTTGTCAAAATCCATTTTGTACGAGAGGCCGGAGCATCCGCCCGAAACGACAGATACGCGCAGGAAAAAATCGTCCGCAATGTGTTGGCTGCCGCGGATTTCTGCAATTTTTTGCTTGGCGCTTTCCGCTACGTAAATCATGACACTGTAATTTTTATTTCAAAGTAAAACAAGCGATTCAGGCGCGCGCTCAGGCAGTGGCTTCGCTTGGAGCGGCTTCGGCCTGAATCCCGTTTTTATCCTGATAATCTTTGATCGCGGCTTTGATCGCGTCTTCGGCCAATACGGAGCAGTGGATTTTCACGGGCGGGAGCGCGAGTTCTTCCACGATGTCCATGTTGTCGATTTTGCCGGCTTCATCGAGCGATTTGCCTTTGAGCCATTCGGTCGCGAGCGAAGAAGAGGCGATGGCCGAGCCACAACCGAAGGTTTTGAACTTCGCGTCGCGGATGAGGCCGGTTTCTTCATCCACTTCAATCTGAAGGCGCATGACGTCGCCGCATTCCGGGGCGCCGCCAAGCCCGGTACCAACGTTTGTCGCTTCCTTGTTCAGCGAGCCCACGTTGCGCGGGTTTTTGAAATGATCGAGTACTTTATCAGAGTATGCCATGGTGGTAATTGTTTTTGATGGTGAACTGGCGGTAAACTGGCGGTAAACTGGCGGTAAACTGGCGGTGAATTGGTGAACTGGTGAATTGGTGAATTGGTTATAAAAGGGTTATGTCTGCTCACTGGTTATGTTTTGAAAGAGGGATATACGCTCCTTAAAGCGATAGTGTGCTCAATTATTTTGAACCATGCAGCCCCCGAGAGAAGAAATAACCCTTTTATAACCAATTCACCAGTTCACCAATTCACCCCTTCATTTCAATGCGCGCTCCACTCGATCTTGCTCAGATCGACGCCATCCTTGTACATTTCCCAGATGGGCGAGAGTTCGCGCATGTGATTGACGCCGTTGGCAACCAGGCGGATGGCCTCGTCCACGTCTTCTTCAGTGGTAAAGCGGCCGAGCGAGAAGCGGATGGAGGAGTGCGCCAGGTCGTCGCCCAGGCCCATGCCTACGAGTACGTAGGAGGGTTCGAGCGAAGCGGAGGTGCAGGCCGAGCCCGAAGACACGGCGATATTTTGATTGAAGGTCATCATCAGGCCTTCGCCTTCGACGTGCTTGAAGGAGATGTTCGACACGTGCGGCATACGGCTGCCGACATTGCCATTGACCTTGGTTTCTTCCAGTTGGGTGAGGGCGATTTCCAGCTTGTCGCGCAGGCGCGAGAGGCGTTCGGCGTCCTGCGCCATTTCGAGGCGGGCGATTTCAGCCGCTTTGCCGAAGCCGACGATGCCGGGTACGTTGAGGGTACCGGACCGCATGCCGCGCTCGTGGCCGCCGCCGTCCATCTGGGCGGTGACTTTCACGCGCGGATTTTTGCGGCTGACGTACAGGCCGCCGACGCCTTTGGGGCCGTACATTTTATGGGCCGTGAACGACATCAGGTGGACGCCGATGTCACGCGGGTGCGTCGGAATTTTGCCCACAGCCTGCGTGGCGTCGCTATGGAACAGTACGCCGTGTTTTTCGCAGATTTGGGCGATTTCGCGCATGGGCTGGATTACGCCGGTTTCGTTGTTGGCCCACATGATCGACACCAGCACGGTCGTCGGTTTGATGGCGGCTTCCAGTTCGCCGAGGTCGATCAGACCGTCTTCCTTTACTTTCAGGTAAGTGATCTCGGCCCCCTGTTTCTCCAGGTGTTTGCAGGTGTCGAGGATGGCCTTGTGC
>JADZFP010000327.1 GCA_020849825.1 Saprospiraceae bacterium | reverse complement strand
TTTAACCATGAAACCCGACGCCGACCCCGACGACATGCAGGGCCCCAGCGCCCGACTCGAACAACTGACCGACCAACTACTCGATCACCTTGAAACCCGATGGGAATACGCCACGCTGACCTTCGCTGAGAAGCTGTCGGCCCTGCTCTCCAATCTGGCCGGTATGATTGTGGCCCTGGCCTTCGCGCTCATGGTCCTGATGTTGTTGTGCGTAGCGCTGGCTTTGTGGCTAGGCGATCTGATTGGAAACAAAGCCGGCGGTTTTGCCTTGTCGTCGCTGATTCTCATACCGATCGGGGCCTTGGCATTTTATGTCATCCGGCCGGTATTTCGCGAAAAAATCATTCAAAATATGTTGAGCGATGAAGATCTTCCGAAAGAAAGTTGATGTCGACAACCTGACGGAGTTGCTACAGCGCAAACAGCGGCTGGCCGATAAAATGCAGCAACAGCGCCAGGAACTTCGACAGACCCTGGGCGCCTTGAAAGAAGACCTGACGCCGGCTCGCCTGTTGAAGTACACCATGCGTTCGTTTTCAAAACCCGTAGACTCCGGTTTGCTGAACACGATTATTCAGAATCCTGCCAGCATACGGCTGGCAACCGATTTTGCGATCAATACGCTGACGCGCAATTCCAAAAGAGCCCGGCTGTTGCGTATTCTGCTGCCCATCCTGATACAGGCCATCCCGACCCTTGTCGTCGTGGCGAAAAATCTGTTCCGGAAAAAGAAAGGTGAAGCGGCCGAGGAACCGAGTGCAGACGCCGAGTCTGCCGGTTCGAAAGAGGAGGGCCTAAAATCGTAGAATAAAGTTTCACGCAAAGCCGCCAAGCGCGCAAAGAATCTGCCCCTTGGTCCCTTTGCGTGAAATCTTTTCGCCAGGGTTGCCGGGCAGCCCGTCAAATGAGCCCGGCTCTCCGTAATGCCCGTAACGCAAAAAGGCAGCTGCCGAATACGACAGCTGCCTGGTATCTTTAAAATGCAGGGGCATTGGCAGCCAAAGGCTGCGTACGAACGAATTAATCGTTCTTGTTGCCGTACATTTCTTCTTTGTAAACCGCTTTGAGTACCTCCGTGCGGCGGGTCACCGAAGGCTTGGTGAAGTTCTTGCGGCGACGCAGTTCTTTAAGAATGCCGGCGCGCTCAAATTTGCGCTTGTACTTTTTCAGCACCTTGTCAATGGCTTCGCCGTCTTTTACTTCAACGATCAACATGAAATTACTCCTTTTAGTGATAAAAATGGTCGATAAAATTTCGGGCTGCAAAGGTAAAGTTCCTGTTTGACAAAAATAAACCTGAAATAAAAAAAACTGGACCGGCCTGACTGTTTTCTCAAAAAAACACTTCCTGGGCTGTGCGAAACGTGTTGGCGTGGGCCTCCACGATGTCGGCCAGGCGGGGCGAATAGCCGCCACCCATGCTCACGGCCACCGGCAGGCGGTTGCGGCGGCAAAGTTCGAATACGATCCGGTCGCGTTCGCGGCAGCCGGCGCGGCTCACCGAGAGGCGGCCCAGCTTGTCGGTATCGAGTATGTCGACGCCGCTTTGGTAAAAGACAAAATCGGGCTGAAACTCGTCGATGAGGCGGGGCAAAGTTTCGGCCAGCAGGCGCAGGTAGGGGCCGTCGTCGAGCCCGTCGGGCAGGCCGATATCGAGGTCGGATTGCTCTTTTCGCAGGGGATAATTGCGCTCGCCGTGCATCGAAAAGGTAAATACCCGCGGCTCGTCGCGAAAAATAGCGGCCGTGCCGTTGCCCTGGTGCACATCGAGGTCGACGATGAGAATGCGCCGGGCCAGGTCGTGCCGGAGCAGATAATTGGCCGCCACCGCCTGGTCGTTGAAGCAACAGAACCCCTCGCCGCGATCGGCAAAAGCGTGGTGGGTACCGCCGGCCACATTCAGCGCGACGCCAAACCGGCGGGCGTGCAACGCGCATTCGATGGTGCCCTGGGCGATGTGCCGGCCGCGCAGCATAAATTTTTCATTGACCGGAAAACCGATTGCCCTGATTTCTTTTTCCGACAAGCTGACGTCGTTCAGCTTGCGCCAGTATTCGGGCGTGTGGGTGAGCAGGGCGGTAGATTCGTCGAGCAGACCCGGGTGAAAAAAATTCTCCTCCCGTACCGTTCCTTCGTACAGCAACTGGTCGGGCACCAGTTCGTATTTCGCCATCGGGAAGCGGTGTCCTTCGGGCAATTCGTATTTGTAGGTGGGGGAAAATGCAATTTTTAGCATGAAGGATCAGACATTCGCAGCGGTAAACCCGCAAAAGCGCAATTCGGTTGCGTTGCAAAATTCAGTTTTTATGGAAAACAAACCCGGTCCTCTTTTTTACGCTACGGCTGTCGCCGGCGTGCTGGTTTTTTTCGGCCTGATTGCTTTGTACGTCCGCGAATTTCCGGTATTTTCCAACACCATCGACGCCGGCCAACTGGTCGTGACCGGCCTGATTGCCGGCGCCGTACTGGCGGGGGGCTTGCTTTACGCCCTGCGGCGCCGGCTGACGCCCCTGACCAACCACGTGCCGGAACTTATGACGATTCTGGTTTTTACCGTGCTGCTGGGGCCCTTGATGCTCAGTTTGCTCAACCGCCTGGGCGGGCGGGAATCGTACCAGTCATTTGAGTTTTTGGCCGAAACCCCCTACCTCGCCTCTAATTACGGCTTTTTGAAAGGCGAAAAACTGCGCCCGACGGGTTATCATCTCCAGGTTCGTGAAAAAGGGCGTTTGCTCCGTTTCAAATACAAAACCCAGGCTTATTACCCCAATACCCAACCCGGCGACCCAGTTTTGCTGCCGGGGCGCAAGGGTTTACTCGGCTATCGCGTGATGACCTTGCGTTAGTTTTTATTGTTGCATACCGCGGCTTCCCGCTAACAAGACTTTGCTTTATCTTCAAATTCAATGCAATGAAAATCATCTTCTCCCTCTTCCTGTCGCTGAGTTCAGTCGGCCTTCTGACCGCACAAGGCGTTCCGTTTTTTCCCGAAGAATACGTCGTGACCGCCAGCTCGCTCAACCTGCGCGACGCGCCCGATGCCCAAGCCAAAAAAGTCGCCAGTTTGCCGCGCGGCTCGGCCGTTCAGTTTGTCGGCGTAGCGCTCAATGGCGAGTATATCGAGGTCGATTCGGTATACGACCGCTGGCTGCAGGTACGCTACCAGGGGAAAACGGGGTATGCATTCGGGGCTTACCTGGCGCCGACCATCGGCCTGTATTATGAAAACGACCAGATTTATTCGGCGCTTCCGCCGCTCAACTGGTACGGCGTTTATGCGCGTGATTCGTTTGCCGACGAGATCAGGAAGATTGAAATACGAGCCGTGGAAGAATACAGCGAATTTTGGGGAGGAAAGATTACAGTGTTGAAAACCAATCAAAAACAAACCAGCAAATTTATATTGGGCACCCACAAACCCTTCCGAACCGGCTACGCCGGCCCGCTGGGCGTATATACGGTCAATGATTTTTTTGCCAACGGCAGCCTGGGCCCCGGCGCGACGATGGGTATCAGCCCTGGTTACCCCGAAGGCGATACGACGACAAAGGCTACCTACGTACTCTCCGCTGTCGGTTGCGCTGAGTTTGTAGACGATTACGTCGTGGTGCGCAATTATCGCTTGTATGCCCTGGACTACACCACGCAGCCGGCCACACGCCAGGATTTGAGCCATTGGGTCAGTCCGGAAGTGCCGGAAATCAGTCCGACCGTAAGTCTGCAATGGTACGGAGACCTCGACGGCGACAACAAACCCGATGCCATTATCGACGACAGCCCCTTTGAAGTCAGCGGTCGCAGCTCGCTCTTTTTGTCTTCCATGGCCCGGCCGGGCGAGTTTTTGAAAAAAATATGCGAACACTTCTGGCCGATGGACTGAAATCCTGGCAGGCGCCGGGTCAAACCTAACCTTTACCGGCTTGAATTGTTACAATAGCGTATGAACAAGATTGAAAACTACCGACACCTGCTGCGCGACCTTGAAGAGGGCCTGCTCAAGGAATTGACGGAAAAAGGCCGGATTCTGGAAGCCAAAGCCGGCCAGGTGCTCCTTCAAACCGGGCAGAACATCCGCAACACGATGATCGTGCTCGACGGGCTGGTCAAGTTGTACCGCGAAAACGAGGAGGGCAGCGAGTTTTTTATGTACCACCTCAATGCCGGCGAAGGATGCGCCCTCTCGCTGATTTGCGATCGCACGATCAAAGCCAGCGCCGTTACTGCCAAAGCCGACACGGATGCCGTGCTGCTCGTCGTGCCGGTAGAGGTGACCGAAAACTGGATGCGGCAATACCGCACCTGGTATCATTTCGTGGTAGGCACCTACCGCAAACGCTACGAAGAACTGCTCGAAACCATCGATCATATCGCTTTTCAGAACATGGACGAGCGGCTCGAATTTTACCTGCGCCGCCACAGCAAAGCGCTGGGTACCAAAGTACTCGACCTGACCAATACCCAGATCGCCCAGGAGTTGAATTCTTCGAGGGAAGTCGTCTCCCGTCTGATGAAAAAACTCTCGGAACAAGGCAAAGTGCGGCTGCTCAAACAGGGTATCGAGTTGTTGAAGATTTGATTAATGTCCTTGATTTCAGCAGCCCGTGACATAAATCACAGGCGACAAGCGGGAATAGGCCAACCTTTGCATAAAATCCGGACTTGTTCTAAAATCCCGGGTTCGTCTACCCACCTGTTTTTATGGAAATCATCGGCTATTTTGCATCGGTACTCATCGGCATTTCACTCGGATTGATCGGCGGCGGCGGCAGTATTCTTACGGTGCCTGTTTTGGTATACCTTTTTGGTGTCGATCCTGTTTTGGCTACGGCTTATTCCCTGTTTATCGTCGGTTCTACCAGTCTGGTCGGCGCCTTGCCCAAATACCGCGAGGGCATGGTCAACCTGAAAACGGCGGTGATTTTCGGCATTCCCTCCATTCTCGCCGTATATGCCACCCGCGCCTGGCTGGTGCCCCTGATTCCCAATCCGGTTTTTTCCGTGGGCAGTTTTGTCGTATCAAAAGCCATGCTGATGATGGGCTTGTTTGCCCTGCTCATGGTTTTCGCTTCGGTTTCGATGATCCGCGACAAAAAAGGCGCGGCGGCGGATGAAGCCGACAGTGGTCCGCAACAATTCAATTACCCGATGATTCTGCTGGAAGGCGCAATCGTAGGGGTGCTTACCGGTTTGGTTGGTGCTGGCGGTGGTTTCCTTATTATTCCGGCGCTTGTTTTGTTCAGCAAACTACCGATGAAACAAGCCGTAGGTACCTCGCTGCTCATCATCGCGGCCAAGTCGCTGTTTGGTTTTTTGGGCGATCTTTCACACTACAAACTCGACTGGGTATTGCTCGGCAGTGTAAGTATCCTGGCCATCGCCGGCATTTTCGTGGGCAACCGCCTGAGCCGTAAAATTGACGGCGCCAAACTCAAAAAAGCCTTCGGCTGGTTTGTGCTGGTGATGGGTGTTTACATCCTTTTTAAGGAGTTGTATCTCAGCCCGGCAGGCGTGGCGGCACATTAAATTTTATAAGGTTGATATTGGTTTACAGGGGTTTACAGGGGTTTATGAGCCTGCTCATGCTGAAAACCTGGCGGCGTGCGGTATAATTGAACCGGGAGTGATAAAAGTCACACTTTCCCGGCTGCCGGCAGGGGCAATTTTGCAGCGGTTTTTAGTTTGTAAACGCTGTATTGCCCTGTATGAAACGTATCGTTTTTTCAATAACGGCTCTGTTCTTTGCCGTCGTGCTTTTTGCTCAACACCCTGCCGAACCGGCGGATACCTCCAAAACAAAAGGCAAACACGCCGCCTCCCTGCTGGAAGCCTTCGAGCACGGCCATTTTCACGGCCACTTTCGCAGCTTTTTCATGGCGACCGACAATGAGCGCCAACTGTCCGATTATTACGCCCTGGCCGCGGGCGGCGGACTGCATTTCAGCACGGCGCCCTGGAAAGGATTCAGTTTCGGTATCGGCGGCATATTTCACTACAACCTCGCTTCTTCCGATCTGGCGGCCAAAGACCCGCTCACCGGCGCCGTCAACCGCTACGAAATCGGGCTGTTCGACGTGGAAGACCCCGAAAACCGCAACGATCTCGACCGCATCGAAGAACTCTGGTTGCGTTATCAGTGGAAAAACTCCCGCCTGACCCTGGGCCAGCAGGCTTTGCAAACGCCTTTCATCAATTATCAGGACGGCCGAATGCGCCCTACCGCCGAATCAGGCATTTGGGCGGAATTCAACGAAATCGAACAAACCCGTATC
>JADZFP010000326.1 GCA_020849825.1 Saprospiraceae bacterium | reverse complement strand
TTGTATTGCTCAAAATCAGCTCGATAAATACTGCGACCCAGGACCTTTGAAGACACGATAACAACTGCCCGTACCATGGAAAAACTCGACCTGAAAAAACAACTCGCCTCCCTCTACAACCAACCCGCCGGCCGTATCAGCATCGTGGACGTGCCTGCGGCGCAGTTTCTGATGATCGACGGCGAGGGCAACCCGAACAACTCGCAATCCTTTGCGGAGGCCGTAGAGGCTTTGTTCGGGCTTTCCTACACCCTCAAATTTATGGTTAAAAAAGGCGCAAACCCTGTCGATTACGGCGTCATGCCCCTTGAAGGCCTGTGGTGGACCGACGACATGAACCATTTTTCCATGGACGACAAAGACAGCTGGAAATGGACGCTCATGATCCGCCAACCCGATTTCATCACCCCCGACATGGTGCGCGACGCGACGGCCCAATTGGCCAGGAAAAAAGGCGCCGAACTCCCGGCCCTGCCGCGGCTTCGATTTGAAAGCATGACCGAGGGCGCCTGCGCCCAGATCCTGCACACCGGTCCGTACAGCGCCGAGCCGCCGACCATTCAAAAACTGCACGCTTTTATCGGCGAGAACGGATATGAACTGCACGGCAAACACCGCGAAATCTACCTCAGCGATGCCCGCCGGACGGCGCCGGAAAAATTAAAAACCATCATCCGCCAACCGATGCGCAAACCCTGAACCGCCGCTATGACCCGTTCTCTTTCCCGTTTTTTTCTGCTGGCGTACGCACTTTCCTGGCTCATCTGGGCGCCTCTCTGGCTGCCTGCGCTGGGCATAGAGGGCTTGCCGGTTTTGCCTTTTCACCATGCGCTGGGTGGTTTCGGGCCCATGCTCGCGGCGATATGGTGCAGCCGGCGGGAGGAAGGCCGGAAGGGTTTGGCAGCCTTGTTCCGTGCCATGTTCGCTTTAAGACCGGTTTTGTGGCTGGCGGTCGCGTTTTTCAGTCCCTTCGTACTCAATGTATTTGCCGCGTTCCTGCACCAGTCGATCAGCGGCGAGTTCGTCGACTGGAGTGGCTGGGGCAGGAGCCGGGAGTTTCCGGAGTTGGGGTTTGCCGGTTTTTTCGCCTACAACCTCCTGTTTTTCGGTTGGGGTGAGGAGACGGGCTGGCGCGGGTTTGCATTGCCGCGTTTGCAACAGCGATACAGCGCCGGCACAGCGGCCCTCGTCCTGACGGTCTTTTGGGCGCTCTGGCACTGGCCGTTGTTTTTGTACCGGCCCGGCTACACGGGAATGGATGCCGGCGGAATATTCGGCTGGGTATTCAGTCTGGCGACCGGCAGTATCTTACTCAGTTGGTTGTTCAACAGCGCCCGGGGCAGCGTGCTGGTGTGCGCGGTGTTTCACGCCACGATCGACATTGCATTTACCTCCGATGTCGTACAGAAGGAAATGATGCAATACACGGGTATGCTGATTACCCTTTGGGGCATCGCCACCCTGTTGATATTTGGCTGGAAAAATCTGGCGCCCGTAGCGCGAACGACCAAACTTTTCCCCTGAAAACCGCATCCCGAAAGCCAGTTTTTTGTTGTAAAAACCGGCTTGGAATCTCACCAACCTCCACGCCTGTTGTCCGATGAAATTACATCTTCGCTTGTTGATCTTCTTTGCCGCCTTGCTGCTGCTGACGGCGCTCGGCCTCAATCAAAACGACTTCATGTTCTGGTCGGGCTTTTTGATCCCGGTCTTTATCGTCTGGCATGTAATTATCGTGTTGCGCGATCCCGGCGATCACAAACAAAAGCCGGAATTTAACGACCGTTGGTACGAAAACCCCTGATTATGCACCACAACTACAAAATGCGCATCCGGAACCTGGATCTCCACTTCGGTTCCAAACACGTGTTGAAAAACGTTTCGCTCGACATTCCGCCCAACAAGATCGTGGCGCTGATCGGGCCCTCCGGCTGTGGCAAAAGCACCCTGCTGCGCTGCCTCAACCGCATGCACGACCTCAACCCGGATGCGCGCATCAAAGGCGAAATCCTGCTCGACGGACACAACATCCTGCATGGCAACACCAACTCGGTAGGTGTGCGCCGCAAGGTGGGCATGGTGTTTCAAAAACCCAACCCCTTTCCCAAATCGGTGTTTGACAATGTGGCCTACGGACTGGAAATCAATGGCCTGAACGACCGTCATAAAATGGCGGCGCGCGTCGAAGAAAGTCTGCGCGGCAGCTACCTCTGGGACGAAGTCAGCGACGATCTTCACCGCTCGGCGCTCGATCTTTCGGGTGGGCAACAGCAGCGTCTGTGTATTGCCCGCGCCATCGCCGTGGAACCCGAAGTGGTGCTGATGGATGAGCCTTGTTCGGCCCTCGACCCGATCAGCACAGCCCGTATAGAGGCGCTTATGCTGGAACTGAAAAAAGATTTTACCATCGTGATCGTGACCCACAATATGCAGCAGGCGCAGCGGGTAGCCGATTACACGGCATTTATGTACCTCGGCGAACTCATCGAATTCGGCGAAACCCGGCAGGTGTTCGAATCACCGAAGGAAGATCTGACGCGGGAGTACGTCAAGGGGCATTTCGGGTAACCCCCCTATTGCAAAGGGCCGCCCCCGCCTGTTACCTCCACTTTCCAGCCGGCGCCTTCGCCCATAAAGCGAATAAGATCGAGCATCTGGCCGGCCTGGGTGCGCGCCGCTTCGAGCAGTCCGCTGCGCTGCGCTTCGTCGCGTATGAGGTCTTTGGCTTTTTGGTTGATGCGGTTGTAGTCTTCAGGAGAGAAATCGGTAAAAATACCCTCCGAAATATCGTAGTAATCCAGCGTATGGTCGATGCTCAGAATTTGCGGCTCGGGCAGGGGGCCGATACGCAGGGTGCGGGTGAGCGAATCGGCTTCCACGCGCAGGTTGTTGAGGTCGTAACCGGCCGATACTGTGGCGCGAACGCGCACCAGCGCTTTTTTATCCCAGAAAAACGTGAAGTAGCCCTGGTATTCGCTGTAGTTGTAAATTTCGGAAAACTGGCCTTCTACCGTGGTCAGTTTCAGCACGGGCCGGATTTTTTCCAGCAATACCGTGGCGTTTTCAACCGGGCGGGCCGAGGGTTTGAGGTAGCGGTACATCAGCCAGCCGCCGAGGGCGAAGGCGAGGATCGGGAACAGAATTTGAACAATGCGGTTCGACATGCGGACAAAGGGTTTGGGAGGGTGATCGGTTGGGCCGCCAAAGTTGGCGACATTTGGCCGTTCTTTGCACAAAATATCGACCGCCATGTTCCGCAAAACCCGGTTTTTCACCCTTCTTCTTCTGTTCATCGCCGCCGCCGTGCCGGCGCAGCCGGATACGCTTCGCCTGATTTTCGCCGGCGACATCATGGGCCATTCGCCCCAGATCAAAAGCGCCGAAACCGCCCCGGGGAAGTACGACTACACCCCCTGCTTCCGGTACGTCAAACCCGTGCTGAGCAAAGCCGACCTTGCCATCGGCAACCTCGAACTGACCCTGCCCGGCAAGCCGCCCTACACCGGCTACCCCATGTTTCGCAGCCCCAATGCGCTGGCGCCAGCGCTCAAAGACGCGGGATTCGACATCCTCGTCACGGCCAACAACCACTCCAACGACAGCCGCGGACAGGGCGTCGCAAATACCATCGAGGTATTGCAGCAGCAGGGATTTTTACAAACCGGAACCTTTAAAAACCAGCGCGAACGCAGCGCACTTTACCCGCTCATGGTGTACAAAGACGGGTTCAAACTCGCCTTTCTGAATTATACCTACGGCACCAACGGCGTGCCGACCGAAGCGCCCACGATCGTCAACCTCATCGATACCGTCCAGATCAAAGCCGACCTTGCCGAAGCCCGCGCGCGGCAGCCCGATTGCATCATCGTCGTCATGCACTGGGGCCTCGAATACCAGCTCGCCGAAAATGCCGAACAACGCGCGCTGGCACGCCTGCTCATCGCCCACGGCGCCGATATGGTCATCGGGGCGCACCCGCACGTGGTGCAACCCATCAAAAAAGAGAGCGCCACGGCGCCCGACGGCACGCGGCGCGAGGCGGTCGTGGTGTATTCCATGGGCAATTTTATCTCCAACCAGCAACAGGCCAACACCGATATCGGCATTCTTTTCCAGGTTGAAATTGTCAAAAACAAAGGCGTAAGCAAAGCCCGGGTGGGGCGCTACGGCTATATCCCCGTCTGGCGCTACATCCACAAGGCCGCCAATGGCAAAAGCACCTATTTC
>JADZFP010000325.1 GCA_020849825.1 Saprospiraceae bacterium | reverse complement strand
GTTATCGTCAGCCGGGCATTGCCCGATGTGCGCGACGGTTTGAAGCCCGTGCATCGCCGGGTACTGTACGGCATGCTCGACCTGGGCGTGACGTACAACAAGCCCTACAAAAAATCGGCCCGTATCGTGGGGGAGGTTTTGGGTAAATATCACCCGCACGGCGACAGCTCGGTGTACGACACCATGGTGCGCATGGCCCAGGAATGGAGCCTGCGTTATCCGCTCGTCGACGGTCAGGGCAACTTCGGCAGCATGGACGGCGACAGCCCCGCGGCCATGCGTTACACCGAGGCGCGCCTGCGCCGCGTGGCCGACGAGATGCTGGGCGATATTGACAAGGAGACCGTCGATTTCCAACTCAACTTCGACGATTCGCTTGAAGAACCAACGGTATTGCCCACCAAATTCCCCAATCTGCTGGTGAACGGCGCCAGCGGCATTGCCGTTGGCATGGCCACCAACATGATGCCGCACCACCTCGGTGAAGTGTGCGCTGCTATTATGGCCGCCGTGGACAAACCTGAGATCGACGTCGAAGAGCTCATGCAGTACGTGCTGGCGCCCGATTTCCCCACCGGCGGCATCATTCACGGTATGACCGGCGTACGCGAAGGATTCCGTACTGGCCGCGGCCGCGTGGTGGTGCGGGCGAAAACGGAAATTGAAACCGACGATAAAGGCCGCGAAGCCATCATCGTCACGGAAATACCCTACCAGGTCAATAAAGCGTTGCTGATCGCCAAAATAGCCGAGTTGGTCAATGACAAAAAAATCGTGGGCATCTCCGATGTCCGCGATGAATCGAATCGCGAAGGCGTGCGGGTAGTCATCGAAATCAAACGCGACGCGGCGGCCAACGTGGTGCTCAGCACCTTGTTCAAACTGACCCCGTTGCAGACCAGCTACGGCATCAACAACATCGCCCTGGTAAACGGCCGGCCGCGCACGTTGAACCTGAAGGACCAGATTGACGAGTTCATTAAATTCCGCCTGGAAGTCATTGTAAGGCGCACCAAATTCGAACTGCGCAAAGCCGAAGAACGGGCTCACATTCTCGAAGGCCTGCTCATCGCCCTCGACCACCTCGACGAAGTCATCGCCCTGATCCGCGCTTCAAAAGACGTGGACGCCGCCCGCGCAGGTTTGATGGAGCGTTTCGGCCTCAGCGAAATTCAGGCACGGGCGATCCTGGCCATGCGACTGCAACAACTTACCGGCCTGGAACGCGATAAAGTACGGGCTGAATACGAGGAACTGCAACGCAAAATTGCCGAACTGAAAGCCATACTGGCCGACGAAATGCTGCAACGCGGCATCATCAAATCCGAGCTGACTGAAATTACAGAACGCTACAACGACCCGCGCCGCACGGCCATCGAGATCGATGAAGCCGATATTAGCATCGAAGACCTTATCGAAGACGAAGAAGTGGTGATCACCATCAGCCATGCAGGTTATATCAAACGTACTCCCGTGACCGAATACCGCGCACAAGGCCGGGGCGGTCGCGGGGCCCAGGGCGTGCGTACCCGCGACGAGGATTTCGTGGAACACATGTTTGTGGCCACCAACCACCAGTCGCTGCTGCTCTTTACCGAAAGCGGACGTTGTTTCTGGCTGAAGGTCTATGAAATCCCGGAAGGCGCCAAAGCAACCGCCGGCCGCGTGATTCAAAACCTGCTGAATATTCCGAAAGAAGATAAAGTCCGGGCCTTTATTATCGTTAAAAATCTGAACGACGAGGAGTTTATCAATAACCACTATATCATGTTCTGCACCAAACGCGGGCAGATCAAAAAGACACTGCTGGAAGCCTACTCGCGTCCGCGCCAGGGCGGCATCAACGCTATCGAGATCAACGAAGGCGATGCTCTTATCGAGGCCAAACTGACCAACGGCGCCAATGAGATCATCCTTGCGGTGCGTTCGGGCCGCGCTATTCGTTTCAATGAAAAAGACGTGCGCCCGATGGGGCGTACCGCTGCCGGCGTACGAGGCATCCAGGTGCCCGACAGCGGCGGCGACGCCCTGGTGGGCATGGTATGCGTCGACCCTGTCGATACGACAGCCACAATCCTGGTGATCTCTGAAAAAGGCATGGGCAAACGTTCGGCGCTGGAGGATTACCCCACGCAGGGGCGCGGAGGAAAAGGCGTAAAAACGATGCAGGTAACCGCAAAAACCGGCAACCTGGTTGCAATAAAATCCGTTACCGATGAAGACGATCTCATGGTCACCACCACCAGCGGCGTCACCATTCGCACCGCCGCCAGCGAATTGCGGGTGATGGGCCGTGCCACACAGGGCGTGAAAGTGATCCGCCTCGACGACAGCGACGAGATCGCCGACGTGACCGTGGTCGCATCGGCAGGGGAGGAAGAAGAAACGGCCGGAGAGGGTTAGAAGGTTTCTGGTTACCGGAACCCTCTAACCCTCTAACCAGAAACCTTCTAACCCTCTAACCGCATTAACCTTACATTTGAAATCTTTTTTAAAAAATAGCGTCTGTAAGGCGTCATTACACACAAATTAATTGTTGCAACAATGAAAAAATCACTCGTTTTTCTTTTTAACTTCCTGTTTTTGGCCGCTTTTGTCCAGGCGCAGGAAGAAGGCGCCAAACTGGCCAAACAAGCCGGAAAATC
>JADZFP010000324.1 GCA_020849825.1 Saprospiraceae bacterium | reverse complement strand
GATACCCACCGGCACGTCGAAGCGGCCGCGCAGGCGGCCGCAGCGCCGATGTTGCGGCATGTGGTGTTGGATACCAGCCTACGTCACCCCAACCTGAGCGCCGTTACCTGGGCCGGACTGGCCAACAACCTCAACGACGGCATGTTGTGGGGCTTGTTGCCGCTACTGCTGGCGGCCCGCGCCTTCGATGCCGGCTCGATCGGCATTGTGGCGGCCGTGTACCCGGCTGTGTGGGGCATTGCGCAGTTGTTTACCGGCAAGCTGGCCGATCATTGGCCCAAAAAACAATTCATTGTGGCCGGCATGAGTATTCAGGGGCTGGCCATAGCGGGACTGGCTTTCGAGTGGTCGATGGCCGGATATGTCCTGCTGGCGGCGTTGTTCGTCGTTCAGTTTTACGGTTGGGGCGCCTTGGCCGGTCATGTTGTCGAAGGCCCGGCCGAGGTACACCACGGCCAGCCGGTTGTTGTAAAAGTCTTTCACTTTGTCGTCTTGCAGCGACTTGATGCGGTCGTCGGGGAGGTTGGTGACTGTATCCTGTATGAAGTTTTTGAGCCAGCCCTGGTGTTTGGAGTCGCCGTTTTGCAGGCAATACTTCATGTTTTGCAGGATCAAGTCAAATTGCTTCGACTGCATTTGGGAGGCTTCGGGCTCCATGCCGTAAAGGCTTTCGATAGTCAGGGAACTCATAAGTTTTCAGTAAAGTATTGGTTGTTAATTTTTTACAGTGAGTTATCAATGCGTGTTCCTTGCCAGAGGAAGAACTCGTTCGGCTGGCAGCCGACGGTTTGCACCAGGCCCTGCAGCGTGTCGGACACGTCGTCGAGCAACACCGTGAAAATGAGGGGGAAAGGCGTGTCCGGAAATTCTCCCTCGCCATCCCATAGTTGGTGGATGGGTTCGGCGTCGCAGTGCAGGCTGATCCTCAGCGTTCCGTTAAAGGTGTCGACAGTGATGATTGAGGCATTGGCGATCAGGATAGACAGCACGACCTTATCGCTCTCTATACGGTACATACGGATGGCGACGTCGCTGATGTCTTCGCTCAGGTTCCGGCCGGGGTCTGCATGCAGCCGGCGCAGCGAGAGGGTGTAGTAGCCCATTCGGAAGGGGTATTGCTGCCAGCTGGGATCGCCGGCCGGGGGAAACGCTGGCGACCACTTCGGGTAGTCGTCGGTGACGTTGTCCGGTCGGGCGATTTTGTTGCCCAGCATGGTTTTGAAAATCGTGTAGGAACAGTCGCGCACTCCGGCGATTTCCATCTGGAATGTTTTGGCGTTTTTGTCGTCATACACGCCGATGGTGCCCTGCAGGAATTCTGCCGGTGGAAAGGAGACCGGGAAGATCAGTTCGGCGTATTGTTTTTTCTCCTGACCGACGGTAAAGTCGAAGGACAGGGTGGCGCCATCCAGGTCTTTGTTGTACCCGCGTGCGATGTTTTCAATCGCGATGGGATCATCGGTGTTTTCAAATGCCGGTTGGCCGTTGGTCAAAACCAGAACGGAGTTGTTGCTCTGGTCCAGTTGCAGTTCCTTGATGTGTCCGTATTGGTCGTCGTCGAGCAGGAAGAGATCGAAACGGGCGTTGAGCGAAGCAAGGTCCAGGCTGTCGTTTTCTTTGGACATGTTTTTCGTGTGTATTTGGCGATGTGGAAAATGGTTGCTGGAAAGGAATCAGGAGCGCTCGATTTGGTGGAGGGCACGCAGCAGCGGCGCGGTAATGAAGGGCCCGATGGCGTGCTGCAGGAGCGGGATGATTTCGTTGACGTGGTTGAGCAGGAAGGCGCGTTCCCTGGCGCTGAGTTTGGAGAAATTCTGTTGCAGGCGCCACTCCGTCATTTGCGGGTAATTGGCGCTCACGAGGTATCCGTTGGCATGGTAATACTGCAGGCCGTCGACCAGGTGCACGCTGTACAGGCTGCTGCCGGCGGGCAGCACTTCCACGGTAAAGTCTTTGATCTGCACCAGTTCGTAGGCAAAAGGCGCCGTGGTTTTCACCCTGAAAACCGAATCGCCGGGGCGCAGGGCACCCACTTTGATGTGCGGGTTTTCCTGTATGGCCGTTTCCGGGGCGATGGCTTTCCAGCCTTCCGGCGTGTAAAACAGGTGGCCGCCAGAGAAAAACGGCACGTCCTGCCGCACCCCGTCGTCGATACCGAAGAGGTACACCGGCACGTCGGTCTCCATGGCAATTTTTCCTCGCCGGTGTAGGTGGTATGGCCGTCTTTGGACAAAACGCTCAGGCCGGGCGCCAGCCGCTCGACGGGCGCCGTAGCGCCGTTGCTGAGCAAAATGGGCGTGCCGGCGATAAAACAGCCGAACGGATGGGCCTGCGCTTCCCAGCGGGCATTGTCGACGCGCCCCTGAGCCTTGCCCAGTTCGACGGCTGCATGCGTTACGGCTTCAATGACGGGGCTGCTGACCGGGTGGTCGAAAATTTTGGGATACTGGTTGTTCCAGAACCCGAGTGATTTGGATTTGCCGCTGATGACCCAGTCCCGCAGGTCGAGGCCTGTAGCGACATTGTTAAATTTTACAACGCCCAGGTTCACGCTGCCGCCCGCGTCGCTCACTTTGTTGCCATGATCATCGACCGCGGTTTTGAGGCCCGCTTCCGCCGAGACAACCCCCATAATGTCGTGGTCGTTTTCAAATTGGTTCCAGGGAACAAAATCGCTGTTGCCCCAGGTGTCGGCGATGGTAGGGTCGCTCAGGTGATGGCGCCAGGCTTTGATGACATTTTCGACGTGTTCGGGCGAAGGTTTGAACTGCTTGTATTTGAAAATGGTCAGGTTGATGATGTCGAGCCAGTGTGACTCCGATTTTTTCTTGGCCAGTTCGTTGTTGATAAAACTCTTGCTGCTCAGGTAATGGTAAAGTTCGGCTTCCCAGTCGATCGTTTTGTCGTCGAGGTATTGCTGGAAGCGCACTTTGCTGGTGCTGTCGGTGCAGTACAACGGGAAAAAAGTCTGATAAATGTGCTGGCCCTCCCTGATGCGTTTGGCGCTCACTTCGGGGCTGTTCACATAGTCGTCGACGCGTTTTTTATCAATAATGTCTTTAAAATTCTTGGTGGTCGAGTGCGCAACGGCCTCGCATACCCAGGCGACGGCCATGTTGTCGACCATGTCGCTGTCGAGCGGACTGATACCCGGCAGGGCATTGCTGAAAAAGCGGGATTTGATGGAGGGCGAATTTTTCATCAACAACCTGAACTGGTCGGGGATAATGCTGCGCAAGCCGCTGTCGTCGAGTGCAAAAAGTTGCCGGAGCGATTGAATTTTCAGATCGGCCAGCGTGTCGCCGGGGGCCGGAACCGGCGCGCCGGGCAGGTTGATGCCGTACAATTCGGGCGCTACGAACGACCAGAGCATGTGCTCGTTGAGGCCTCCGATGGGGCTGTATCGGAGTTCTTCGTTCAGCACGCTGCTGCTGAATTCATCCGACCTCAGGTAATAGCTGTTGCCGGAGCCTTTGGCTGCCGAGAAATAGTCACCTTCCGAGGGGTGCAACTGCAGGTGCCCGTTGTCGTACTGGTCTTCATGGACGGAACTGAAGAGCCGCTGCGGATTGCTGTAGCTGCTGATGAGGAAAGAGGGGTGGTCTTTGATCTGGACGATCTTCCACCACTGGGATTCGTCTTTCGGGTTGGGGTATTTAAATGTGACCGGGTAGGTGGTGAACCTGTTTTCCGACCCCGAGCGGTCGAAAGCCAGGGCTTGACCGCTGAGTTTGGAAATGATGAGGTAGGTGCCGGGCGGAAGGGTGCCGAATTCGAGTGCCATACAAATGATTTTTTTGATGGCACAAAAGAGCGCGGCCGCCGGCAAGCAACACGAAAACAGGCAGTGACAAAAAAGTGACAATCAAACCTGTTTTGTATAAAAGATTGATTTTGATTAATTTAAGGAGTTTATTTTTCGCCGCAACCGCACGCGGGTCTGGTTGATGGTGTTCTTGGCGACGCCCAGCATGTTGGCCATTTTCTGGGTGCTCATGTTGAGTTTTTCAAGCGCCAGGAGGCGGATTTCCGCGGGGGTGAGGTCGGGGTACTGGGCTTTTTGGTAAGCGATGAAATCGGGATGTACCTTTTCGAACAACATCCGGAACCGTTGCCAATCGGCCTCCGTGAGAATGGTGGCGCGGCTGAGTTGTTCGAGGTAGCCGCTGCGCTCGCCCCGCGACGAAAGTTTTTCCAGTTCGTTCCGCAGGCTGTCGACCAGTTCCGATTTTTCCCGGGAGCTTTGGGCGAAAGCCTGCAGTTCGTTTTGCGCAGTCCGGAGTACGGCCAGGGCCTGGCGTTTTTTGGCCCGCAGGCGGTAGTAGTTGACAAAGCCCAGGGCCAGCACCAGGGTCAGAATCAGCAGGGTGGCGTTGCGCAGGCTTTGTTGTAATTGTTTTTCGCGTTCGAGGTGGGAGAGTTGTTCCACATAACGTTCGGCCTCGAAACGCTGCTCGATTTTCTGGTATTTCCAGGCGTCGTTGCGGCGCTGGAGGCTGTCTTGCAGGGTTTGCGCGTTTTGCAGATACCGGAATGCTTCGGTGAAGTTGCCCCTCAGGCGGTAATATTTCGCGCAGGACTGATAGAAGCGGATGTGTTTCAGATAGTTCTTTTGGGTGGCGTCGAGCACTGCGTTGATGTCGTGCACCCGCTGCAGCAAACGCGCGGTTTCATCCAGCAGGCCCAGTTCCAGTTTGATCGAAATCAACACCTGCAGGGCGTCGTATTCGGCCTGCAGGGCCGTCAGATCGTTCGGATCGCCGGCTTTGGCGAGTTCGTAGCCCCGGCTGACATAGGGGTCGCTTTCGGCAACCCGGTGTTGCTCGACGAGCATCGAAGCGATGTCGATCGAGGCGATGCCTTCCCAGATGCGGCAGTTTTTGACCACGCCCGGGTCGGAAGGGTGCAGGTTTTGGCAGAATTGCAGGATTTTTTTGGCGTAATCGATGGCCTGCGGATAGGCTTTTTGTTTTTGGTAAATCGTCTGGATGTAGTTCAGCACGAGGATATACGTTTGCCAGCGTTCCTCCACGGGTTGAATAAACCGTTCGGCGACGTTCAGGTACTCGAGTGCCTTGTCAAAATCATCGAGATCGTACATGAAACGGCTCAGATGGAAGAGCAAACGGCTGACGTCGTAGTCCTGGAACTGTTCGAAACCGATGTTTTTGAATTCCTCGAATTCGAGCAGGATGGCCGCGTAAACCTGTTCGCGGCTGATTTTTGCCTTGTCGTAGTCTTCAAAAATGGCAAAATGGTGCGCCACAGCGCGTTCCACGGCGAAATGATGCGCGTCGGCTTCCTGTTCCATCATTGCCAGCAGCGTTGTAATCTGTTCGTAGGAAAGGCGCAGTTTTTTGCGCTCCCGAAATTTGTAATAATTCAGCGCCAGGCAGGAGTGGGGGGCGTTTTGCCGCGTGGCCGCCGCATACATTTGTTCGTAAGCCTGCGCCATTGCGGCCGAATCGAGCCGGCTGAACGGGAAATTGTGCACCATCCGGTATCGCTCCTGGTCGGATGCCGTGCGGAAAGACTGAAGATCAAAATCTGCCTGGGCAAACGACGGACCCGTACAAAAAAGACAAAACACCAACGTCAGTTGACGCACAGGCCGGTGTATCCAAAAACCGAAAAAGGCGCGCATGGCGGGATCAGGACAGCGTATTGTATTAAAAAAGGAAGACGAAACAGGGCGGCGAGGGGAAACGGTGCAAACTTACCGAAATCCGGAGGCAAAATGCTTCGGAGAAAACCGGGCGGCAGATAGGGATCGCTGAGGTAGGGCTGATTGCTAGATGTTTTTGTAGCGGCGGGGCATGGAACGGGATTGCACAATTATGCGCAAAATCTTACTTTTGTACTCTTGTAACGCTCGCAGATTTAACCAAAATGAACCTCAGTAGCCTGAATTGCCCAGTATGCGATACGGCCAACCAACGGAACGCCGATCAGTGCATTTCCTGTGGCAGTTCGTTGGGTTTTGTCAACGTGAATTTGTTTTCCGATGCGTATTTTCAGGATGGCCTGACACAACGGTATCAGGTCGAATCGGCAGCGTGCGCAGCGAAAGGACTGGGGAGCGTCGTTCTGCAATTTGAAACGATGCTGGCTGATAACGGACGGGCCTTGATCAACATGAGCAGTGATTTGCTGTTCAAACTTGTCAATGAAAACCAGGCATATCTGCCCTATCAAACGGCCGTTGAACAAGGAAAACGCGACAAATCCGCTTTTGCCAACGACCGCGACCGCTGCCTGGTCGAAAGCGCGTTCTATGGCATCGACGGTGGAAAACTCGTGTATGCCGCACTATCGCTCGACGAAAAAGGCCTGACGACCTACGGGGATGTGGTAGTGCTCCTGCGTACCCCAACCATTGAAAAACGAACGACGGTTTTTGAAACGAACACGTACTTTTTATTCGATCGCCTGGTAGACGCTGGCTGGCGCGTACGGAAAACAATTCCGGCCGGTCATGCCGGTACCTGGAACGAACGCGCCAAAGTCGCAGTTATCAAACACGGCATACAGGTTGAGCCGCATTTTCAGCACGACGAATTCGCCGCCCTGATCCTGAAAAGCGGCGTAGACCGCACGGACGACGAATTCATCGAACTGCATATCATGAACATGGTTACAACGGCCAATTTTGAAAAAATCGTTTTTCAGAAAAAGCCCTCCAGCCGTTACAATGCCCTGCAAGCCAAGATATTCACCGCCAAAACAAAAGCACACGGAATAGCCGTCGAAGGCTTATGATCCAGCAGGCCTACATATTGACATCGCTTGGTAAAGCCGCCTTCAGGGAAGGCGAAAAATGGTATTTGCTGGATATCGGGGCGCCGGAGCAGGTGCGCCCCTGGCATGTTTTCGACAACAACCTGCTCACACTCGCCCCGGCCGGCCTGAGGGCAGTCGCCGTCGCCGATCTGGACGAGCTGCGCGCGCTGCTTGCAACAGAAACAACCCGGCAGGAAGCCCTGACCCTGGCGCTGCAACTCATGGATGAATCCATCGGCGATCCGGAGATCAAAACCGAAGTGGCCGAACTCCTCAACGAATACGTCGGCGACGCGGCGGTGCTGCGTTTTTTGGAAAATCAGGTGCTCTCCGTGGCGGTTGCCGATACGTTCAATCCCTCTTTCGCCGCCAACCTGTGCCGAACCCTCGCCCTGGAGTCGCTTGCCCGCTTGTACAGCCGCCTCGAAGCCCGGACGGAGAGCATCGCGACCTTTTATTCCGCCTGGTTGAAAACGGCTAAAAACCACTTCCAGGATACAGAAAAAGCAGAAGCCGCGTACAATACGCTCAGAGAACGCGGACTGGTCGGGGCATTTGTGCAAAGCGTCGCGGAGGGTGACCGGGCTCTCTGGGACAACACCACCGTCGATGCCTCCCTGGCCCTCAAGGCAGCCGGGCTGGCCTCCAATGCCGTGCTTTTCAAAACCCTGAAAGACGACCTTGTGCAATACCATCAGGTGGCTTTTGAAGAAAA
Source organism: Saprospiraceae bacterium (assembly GCA_020849825.1). Lineage (GTDB taxonomy): Bacteria > Bacteroidota > Bacteroidia > Chitinophagales > Saprospiraceae > M3007. The sequence continues at coordinate 544 of JADZFP010000324.1, read as the reverse complement.
AACGCGGCAGGAAAAAGATGAAAGCGCTGCAACAGACGATATCGCGGCCCTGATCGAGGCTTATCTGGAGGAGTTTGAAAAGAAACAGAAGAAAGGCAAAAGTCAGGCCTATGCGGATTTTGATGCTGTGCAGTCCAACGTTCGCTACACCTCTGCGGCCATTCTTGATTGCCTTCGGGATAACAATATCAAGGGCGCCCGGGCGCAGTTGCGCGATTTGATCCGGCAACAAACTTCAAAAAGTGCGCCCTGGCATATTTGCAAATCACTGACCAACGTCGCCGGTTTTCTTCTGGAAAACGGGGTGACGGATTTTACCAAAACACTGCTGGAGTACGCCAAAGTGCTGAACGGGAATGACCCAGTGGTGGATGCCTTGAATGCGGAACGTTTGAAGGCGGAGGGGGATTTGGCGGGGGCGAAACAGGAGTATATGCGTATAAAGGCTGCCTGGCCTGACAATGTCGTTGCGCAAACCGGGTATGCAGAGATACTGAAAGCGGAGGGTAATTTGGTGGGTGCGAAACAGGAGTATGTACGTATT
>JADZFP010000323.1 GCA_020849825.1 Saprospiraceae bacterium | reverse complement strand
TTCATAATAAAGCGTTTTGACAGTTAAATGGATTGAGATACTTGAATTATGCAGGCAAATTTTACTACCTTTTTGAGAAATTCCAATTTTTTAACATTTCACCCAAAATACTCTAAAACGTTGAAATAATAAACGCCGGCCCCTGCTTCATGCGAGGGCCGGCGTTTCACTTTATACGAACGCCTTTCGGCAGTTATTTCACACCTTTTCCGAAACAAACGTCGCCGCCAGATACTCACGGTTCATGCGGGCGATGTTCTCCACCGAGATTTCTTTCGGGCACTCGGCTTCGCAGGCTTTTACGTTGGAGCAACGGCCGAAACCTTCCTTGTCCATCTGGGCGACCATGGAAAGTACGCGCTGACGGCGCTCGACGGCGCCCTGGGGCAGCAGGGCCAGGTGGCTCACTTTGGCCGATGTAAACAGCATGGCCGAAGCGTTGGGGCAAGCCGCTACGCAGGCGCCGCAACCGATGCAGGCGGCAGCGTCGAAAGAGCGGGAAGCCTGGTCTTTTTCAATCGGAATGCTGTTGGCATCCTGCGCCTGACCGGTGTTGACGTTCACATAGCCGCCCGACTGGATGATCCGGTCGAAGGCCGAGCGATCGACCACGAGGTCTTTGATCACCGGGAACGCCTGGGCGCGGAATGGCTCGATCACGATGGTCTCGCCGTCTTTATAATGGCGCATGTGCACCTGGCAGGTAGTGGTTCCTTTCATGGGGCCATGCGCGCGGCCGTCGATCACCAGCGAGCAGGTGCCGCAGATGCCTTCCCGGCAGTCGTGTTCGAAAGCAACGGGTTCTTCGCGGCGGGCGACGAGTTGTTCGTTGAGCACGTCGAGCATTTCAAGGAACGACATGTGCTCGTTGACGTTGTCGAGTTGATACGTGACGAATTCGCCTTTGTACTTGCCACCTTGGCGCCAGATTTTGAGCGTGAGTCTCATTGGCTATACTATTGATGTTCAGTGTTTTATTTTAATAATTGCGGAACAGTTGTCCAGCAACAGATGTCCGTTTTCTCAGGTTTTAAATGACTTCAACAAACCGATTACCGCTACCACCGTCCAGGTTACTTCCAGCACTACAAAAGGCCAGGCGCCGATCATCCAGGCGCCGCAGGTGGCCAAAATGCCGCCGGCCAGGTTGAGCCCGTAGTACACACGGCTTTCTCCCGACACGATGCGGAAGGTCTGGAGGAAAAACGCGGCCAGAATCAGGCTGACGCCGGCGCCGTTGAGCAGGTTGGTTGTATCCATGTGTATGGTTTATTGGCGCAGCCAGTTTCTAATCACAGGATATTCGCCTTTCGGAACGGGGTCCGCGATGCGCATCCAGACCAGCAACGGCATTCCGACAAAAATCCGTTTGCGGAAATTGTCGATTATCCATTTGTTCTTAGTGTGGTAGCCGCCGTCGTGAAACACCATTTCTGCCGGTATGCCGCAAGCTTCGGCGGCGAAGTACGACCAGAGTTGCACCCCGATTTCTTCGCTTTGTTCCGAAGGCTGCGTGTCGAGCATTTCCTGATTGAGAAAAGGCCGCTTCAGTGGGTCGAACAAGGCGATATGCCCTGCTTCGTGCAGGATATCGCCCGGGTATTCGAGTTTGTTTACATCAATTGTCAAAGAACCTTGGTCGATTTTCAGGCCGGGTAAAAAACTCCTGCCTTCAATCGGGGCTTTTTGGAAGGGTATTCCGATTTGGGTAAGGAAACCACAGATACGCTCGATGGCTTCCTCGCGCGGTATCATCATTTGTAGCTACGCTGGGAAACTTTTACAACTTCGTATTCCAGCGATTCTTTATGCAGTTCCGGCTCGGCATTTTCGCCTTGCCATTCCCAGGCGGCCACGTACATGAAATCATCGTCGTCGCGTTTGGCTTCGCCGTCGGGCGTCTGGTATTCTTCACGGAAGTGGCCGCCACAGCTTTCGTTGCGGTGCAGCGCGTCGCGGCACATCAGTTCGCCGAGTTCGAGGAAATCGGCCACGCGGCAGGCTTTTTCGAGTTCGGGATTGTATTCGTCGGGGCGGCCGGGCACAAACACGTCGCGCCAGAACTCGGCGCGCAGGGCGCGGATTTCGGCGATGGCTTCCGTGAGGCCCTCTTTGGTGCGGCCCATACCGCATTTGTCCCACATGATTTTGCCCAGTCGGCGGTGGAAACTGTCCACGCTTTGGCTGCCGCCGACGCCCATGAGATGGCTGATGCGTTCGCGCACCGAATTTTCAGCGGCTTCGAACTCGGGCGTATTGGTCGAAATAGCGCCCGTGCGAATCTCGTTGCTGAGGTAGGAGCCAATGGTGTACGGCAACACGAAATAGCCGTCGGCCAGGCCTTGCATGAGCGCCGAAGCGCCGAGGCGGTTGGCGCCGTGGTCGGAGAAGTTGGCTTCGCCGGCGGCGTAGAGACCCGGAAGTGTGGTCATCAGTTCGTAATCGACCCAGAGGCCGCCCATGGTATAGTGTACGGCCGGGTAGATGCGCATGGGGGTTTCGTACGGGTTTTCGCCCGTAATCTTTTCATACATCTCGAAGAGGTTGCCGTAACGGGCTTCCACGGTGGCTTTGCCGAAACGTTTGATGGCGTCGGCGAAGTCGAGGTAAACGGCCAGTCCGGAAGCGCCCACGCCGCGGCCTTCGTCGCACACCTGTTTGGCGGCGCGGCTGGCGATGTCGCGCGGCACGAGGTTGCCGAAAGCCGGGTAGCGGCGTTCGAGGTAGTAGTCGCGATCCTCTTCGGGGATGTCGCGCGGGTTCTTTTTAGCGTCTTCGGCTTTTTTCGGCACCCAGCAGCGTCCGTCGTTGCGCAGCGACTCGGACATGAGCGTCAGTTTCGACTGGTAGTCGCCCGAGACCGGGATGCAGGTCGGGTGGATCTGGGTGTAGCAGGGGTTGCCGAAGAATGCGCCGCGGCGGTGTGCGCGCCAGGCGGCGGTTACGTTGCACATCATGGCGTTGGTGCTCAGGTAGAACACGTTGCCATAGCCGCCGGTGCAAAGCACCACGGCGTGTGCGGAGTGGCGTTCGAGCTGGCCGGTCACGAGGTTGCGGACGATCACACCGCGGCACTGGCCGTCGACCGTGACCACATCGAGCATTTCGTGGCGGTTGTACATTTTCACCGTACCGGCAGCAATCTGGCGGCTGAGGGCCTGATAGGCGCCGATGAGCAGCTGCTGACCGGTCTGGCCGCGAGCGTAAAACGTACGCGACACCTGGGTACCGCCGAAAGAGCGGTTGTCGAGCAAACCGCCGTATTCGCGGGCAAAAGGCACACCCTGGGCCACGCACTGGTCGATAATGGCCGTGGATACCTCCGCCAGGCGGTGTACGTTGCTTTCGCGGGCGCGGTAGTCGCCGCCTTTGATCGTATCATAGAACAGGCGGAACACCGAGTCGCCGTCGTTGCGGTAGTTCTTCGCGGCGTTGATACCGCCCTGGGCCGCAATGGAGTGTGCGCGGCGCGGACTATCGTGATACGTAAAGCACTTGACGTTGTAGCCCAGTTCACCGAGCGAGGCGGCTGCCGAAGCGCCGGCCAGGCCGGAGCCGACGATGATCACGTCGATGCGGCGTTTGTTGTTGGGCGACACGAGGGCCACATGACCCTTGTAATAATCCCACTTCTGGTCGAGCGGACCGGGAGGAGTTTTAGCGTCGAGTTTGGCTGACTTGGCCATATATGCGGATGTTGATGTGATTGTTGGAGGAATAGTTGATGAGGTTGATAAGGGTTTATAAAGTTTCTTAGGTTGATAAAATTGAGGGAGGGAACACCCCTTTTAATAAACCCTCATAAACCCTTATCAACCTTTATCAACCTTAAAAAACGTACATCCAGACCGGAATGACGGCAAAAAGGAACGGTACGACGATGGCATAAGCCGCGCCGATGAAATTGATCAGGCCGTTGTATTTGCGGTGGTTGATGCCCAGGGTCTGGAGCGACGACCAGAAGCCGTGCCAGAGGTGGGCGGCCACCACAACCATGCAGACCACGTAGAACACCACGTAGCCTATATTTTCATACGATGCGGCGACGAGGGTGTAGAGGTCTTTCACCGGGTGGTCGAGCGAGTCATATTCCACGAAAGGCACCTTGCCCCAGTGCATCTGGAACCAGAACTGGTACATGTGCAGTATGAGGAAGATGAAAATGATAATCCCGATCCAGGCCATATTGCGGGCGGGGCGCTCGCTCGAACGCGTGTGCTGAACGGCGTAGCGCACATTGCCCCGGGCAGCCTTGTTGCGTTGCCAGAGCAGGATGCCCTGAATGGCGTGCAGCAGGATGGACGCATAGAGCGTGTAGGAAACGGTCTTGATCAGGGGGTTGTGCGTCATGAAATACGCATAACTGTTGAATGCCTCACCGCCGTCGTCTTTCAGCAACTGAAGATTGCCGAGCAGGTGCACGATCAGGAAAAGCATCAGAAAAATACCGGTCAGCGACATAATGAATTTCTGACCGAGCGAGGACGTAAGAAAACGGGTAAACCAATTCATGGTATCCTAAAATCTGGGTTTGCGTTTTGCGGCCGTAAAACTAATGGGCGAAACGCAGCATACAAATTTTAGTTAAAAATTGGGGGCATGGAAGTTGCTTATTTATACGGGTTCAAGATTATGACATTTAGTTGAGGGGAGGCTGCAAGTCGAATTTTACACTTTTTTACCCTTTTTGAACAAGGCAGAAACATTGCCCCCTGCAGAAGGGAGGAGTTTTGCAGGCATCTTTTACAAATTGATCTGCTGACCGATGAAACAACTCCTTTGCCTGCTGCTGTGGCTTTCTGCCGCCCATTTGCTGGCGCAGCCCGTCAACGACAACCCCTGCGGAGCGATCCAGTTGCCCTTGCTCAACGGCGCCTCCTGCCTCCCCGATCAGGCCCTGAACTGGCAGGACGCCACCGCCACACCCGGCTTTGCACAGCCTTTTTGCGGCAACTATTCCACCGGCGACGTCTGGTTCAAATTCACCCTCGACACTGCCTCCAATATCTTTATCACCACTTTGGCCGGCAACGGCCCTGGCGCCATCACCGACGGCGCTATGGAACTGTATTACGGCGATCCTTGCGCCGGCGCCTATTTCCTGCTGCAGTGCAACGACGATAGTGGCCCCGGCAGCATGCCGCAAATTGCACTGGGCGCCCAGGCGCCCGGCGCATATTTTATCCGATTCTGGGATTATGCCGACAAAACCTCCGGGGTAATCGGCGGCATTTGCGTCGCCACAGAACCGGTGCCGCTCAACACCTCCAACGACGATCCCTGCAATGCCAGTCCGCTGACGGTAATCACGGCCGACAGCTGTACGCCTGCACAATCCTATTCCTGGGCCAACGCCAGCGCGACTGCCGCCGTCGCGCCGCCCGGCTGCGGCGGATACGCGACCGGAGACGTGTGGTTTTCTTTCGATCTCGACGATACTTCCGATATAGTGATACAAACGCTGCCAGGCGTTGGGCCGGACGGCATCACCGACGGCGCCATGGCCCTATACAGCGGCTCAAATTGCGCCGATGCCCTGAGTCTGCTGATTTGCAACAACGACCAGACTTTTCAATCCATGCCCTTTATCAGTGCCATCGCCTTGTTGCCGGGCCAGTATTATATCCGATTCTGGGACGTCAGCGACCGCACTTCGGCCAATTTTGGCGGCATCTGCGTGGCTGCCCAGCCCGCGTCGGCCCAACCCGTCGCCAACGACGAACCCTGTTCCGCCATTCCGCTACCGGTGAACGCCGGCGCCGCCTGCACACCCGACCTGCCCGTCAACTGGGCCAACGCGACTGCTTCGGCAGGCTTCGCCAATCCGGGTTGCGGCAGTTACAGCACGGGCGATGTGTGGTTTTCCTTCGAACTCGATGAAACTTCCGACGTATTCATCGGCGCGGCGGCAGGCGTGATTACCGACGGCGCCATGCTGTTGTACGCGGCCGACAGCTGCTCGGGAAATTTTACACAAATCACCTGCGACGACGATTCGGGGCCGGGAAATATGCCTCAGATTCAACTGAACGCCCTGCCGGCAGGCTTGTATTT
>JADZFP010000322.1 GCA_020849825.1 Saprospiraceae bacterium | reverse complement strand
TTTCATTCGCCCGGCTGAATATGAAAATTGCGGTTTTTCCTGGCTCATTTGATCCGATCACTACCGGTCACGTCGACCTGGTGCAGCGGGCGCTTCCTCTTTTCGACCGTATTATTGTAGCCGTGGGCGTGAATACAACCAAAAAGTATTTGTTTTCCCTCGAGCAACGGCTGGAATGGCTGCGTCAGGTATTTGCCAAAGAGGACAAAATCGAGGTCGATTATTTTGAAAAACTCACAGCCCATTATTGCCAGCGCATTGGGGCGCGGTACCTTTTGCGGGGCCTGCGCAATGCGGCTGATTTTGACTACGAAAAAACCATTTCGCAGCTCAATCATATCGTCGGGGGAGGCATCGAAACCGTCTTTTTAATTTCACAACCCGAGTTTTCCCATATCAGCAGCACCATCGTGCGCGAAATTATCGTGGGCGGCGGCGACGCCACGCCTTTTATTCCTAAGGAGATCAATATCGGGCCCGTCTGAACCAGGCGGGCCGCCCAACCATTTTATACCATGACAGACGCAATTTTTTCTGTTCCCTTACCGGTCAACGAACCGGTTCTGAATTATGCTCCCGGATCACCCGAAAAAGCGGCGCTCAAAAAAGCGCTTGCCGAACTAAAGGCCGAAGTGCGCGAAGTGCCTATGTATATCGGCGGGCAGCGGGTGACGACAGCCGAAAAAGGCACGATCCGGCCGCCGCACGAGTTGAGCCACACGCTGGGCTATTTCTCCCGGGGCAATGCTACGCACGTGGAAGCTGCCATCGAAGCCGCCATGAAGGCCAAACCAGCCTGGGAAGCCATGCCCTGGCAGGAGCGCGCGGCGATCTTTTTGAGAGCAGCCGATCTGTTGACCGGCCCTTATCGCGCCCGGATGAACGCGGCAACCATGCTTTGTCAGAGTAAAAACGCGTTTCAGGCCGAAATTGATGCGGTGTGCGAACTGGCCGACTTCTGGCGCTTTAATGCCTGGTTTATGCAGGAGATTTACAAAAACCAGCCTTTGAGCGTGCGCAATACCTGGAACCGGACCGATTGGCGGCCGCTGGAGGGGTTTGTGTTCGCCCTGACGCCGTTCAACTTTACCTCCATCGCCGGCAACCTGCCTACCGCTCCTGCCATGTTGGGCAACGTAGCCGTTTGGAAGCCCGCTGAAACACAGATTTATTCGGCGGCAGTCATTATGGATATTCTGGAAGAAGCTGGCTTGCCCGCCGGGGTAGTCAATCTGGTGTACGTTGATGGCCAGACGGTGGGTAAAGTGGTGTTTAATCACCGCGACTTTGCCGGCCTGCACTTCACCGGAAGCACCGGCGTTTTTCAGCAACTCTGGAAGACGATTGGCAACAATCTCACTTTGTACAAATCCTACCCGCGCATTGTGGGCGAAACCGGCGGCAAAGACTTCGTCATTGCCCACGAATCGGCCGACCCCAAAGCGGTGGCCGTGGCGCTTGCCCGCGGGGCATTCGAGTTTCAGGGACAAAAGTGTTCGGCCGCTTCGCGCGCCTATATTCCTGCTTCGATTTGGCCCGCGGTGAAAGAATCCCTGACGGCTGATCTGGCGTCGATGAAAATGGGTAGTCCCGAAGATTTTACCAATTTTATCAATGCTGTGATCGATGAAAAGGCGTTTGACAAAATCACCGGATTTATCGCCGAAGCCAAAAAATCGGACCAGGTTAAGTTGATCGCCGGTGGTAATTACGATAAATCGAAAGGGTATTTCATCGAACCCACCGTGCTCGAAGTGTCGGACCCCAACTATGTAACGATGTGTGAGGAGTTGTTTGGGCCGGTCCTGACCATTTATGTGTACGAGAGCGACCATTATACCGAGGCTTTGGATCTGGTCGACAGTACCTCGCCCTATGCGCTCACCGGTGCTGTATTTGCCCGCGACCGGGCAGCCATCGAGCAGGCCAACGCACGATTGCGGCATGCGGCTGGTAATTATTACATCAATGACAAACCCACCGGCGCCGTAGTAGGGCAGCAGCCTTTCGGCGGTGCGCGCGCTTCGGGTACCAACGACAAGGCCGGTTCTGTGCTCAACATGTACCGCTGGCTCTCGCCGCGTACGATGAAGGAAAACTTCGTTTCCCCGACAGATTACCGTTATCCCTTCCTGCTGGAAGCCTGATACGGCTTTTGATTCGATAATAAATACAAAGGCCGGTTGCGCATGTCGCACAACCGGCCTTTTCGTTTTGCCAGATACCGGGTTGGTTAATTGTTGGAAGACGAAGCCGTCATCTTCAATTCCTTGATACGGGCCTTCTTGCCGACCAATCCGCGCAGATAGTACAGACGTGCGCGGCGAACTTTACCACGCTTGATCACTTGTACGGCAGCGATATTAGGGTTGGTGTAGGAAAAGATACGTTCCACGCCTACGCCGTGCGAAATTTTGCGGACGGTGAAGGTGCGGGTACGGCCGTGGCCTTTGATCTGGATCACGTCGCCGCGAAAATCCTGTTCGCGGGTTTTGTCGCCTTCAACGATCTTATAGGTGACTATGATGGTGTCGCCGGTTTTGAAACTGGGGAACTCCGGCGCGGTGAGCATTTGCTCCTGGACAAACTGGATGGCTTCCAACTCTTTCATTGCATTGCGTATTTTACACCTGCTGAATTAGCAGGGCGCAAAGGTAAAACCAATACCAGCAAAAAGAAAAATATTGTTTGGAGTTTTTCCCTGAAAATGTACCTCCTGCCTAATTATTGACGGGCGGATTCTGCTTTTTTCGACTGAACCGGGAAAAACTTGAACTGAATCGGTAATTAGATGTTTTGATCTTTAAATTTTATACACCTATCTTTGCAGCATCAAACTTTCTTTTTCACCATCCAATTTTTAGACACCAAGTCATGAAAAAACTGCTTTTCCTCCCCCTGCTCGCCGTATTGGCCATGGCCGCCACGACTGTGACCAATTACACCGTCGACACTGCTTACAGCAACATCGTCTGGACGGGCTACAAGGTAACCGGTCAGCATACGGGTAACGTAAAAGTAAAAAGCGGAAACCTTCAGTTCGCCGATGGCGTACTCACCGGCGGCAGCTTCGAAATTGACATGAATTCGATCACCTGCACGGACATGCAGGGCGAATATGGCGACAAACTCGTCGGTCACCTGAAAAGCGACGACTTTTTCGGTGTCGCCACACACCCGACGGCCAAATTCGTAATCACCCGCATTATCCCGCAGGATACGAAAGGCAACTACAAGAT
>JADZFP010000321.1 GCA_020849825.1 Saprospiraceae bacterium | reverse complement strand
TCCTCACTGAAGCCTCGATTGTATTTCGAGTTTGTTTGAAACTTTTTGTCTGTTGGATTTGTCATTGTTGATTGACTTTTTAAGTCAACCTATTTTAGGCACACACACGTAAAAATTCATCATTCATCATTTATCATTCATCATTATAAATGTTTCGCCTGATCAATCACCTGATAACGCCTGGAGAGCGCCGGGTCGAAACCCTGCGGCAGTGGTCTTCAGCGGCTTTGGGGCGAGGCGTGGATATCGACATTTACCTGCCGCCCGATTACGACCGGACGAAATACCGACGCTACCCGCTGGTGTTGTTCAACGACGGACAAGACCTGCCCCGCGCCGATTTCAATACCGTGCTTCAGGCCCTCGATCGCGGCCGGCTGGCGCCCTATTTTATCGCTGTGGGCGTGTATTGCTCCGCCGACCGCATCCGCGAATACGGCACCGCCCACCGGCCCGACTACAAAGGGCGGGGCGACCGCGCCGGAGCCTACCGCGATTTTATCATCCGTGAACTGTTGCCGCATCTGCGCGAACATTACCGTTTGAGCGACCGCCGCGAAGACACCATCATGGCCGGATTTTCCCTCGGCGGCCTCTCCGCCATCGACATTGCCTGGGCACACCCCGAGATTTTCGGCGGCGCGGGCGTGTTTTCGGGCTCGTTCTGGTGGCGGCACAGCCCCGTCGATCCCGCCGACCCCGATGGCGGGCGCATTTTTCACGAACTGCTGCTCGATACGCCGCCCCGGCCCTGCGACCAGCGCTTCTGGTTTCAATGCGGCACGCTCGACGAGACCGAAGACCGCAACAACAACGGCGTCATCGATGCCATCGACGATACGCTGCACCTTATCGAAATACTCCGGCAGCGCGGCTACGGCGACGACCGCGTCCGCTACTACGAAGTGGCCGGCGGCGAACACAACCCCGAAACCTGGGGCCATGCCATGCCCGATTTTTTCCGCTGGATGATGTGAGCCTATTGGGGCGATAGTGTAAGCCGAATGTTGTACGGAATCAGCGTCCCGCTCATGGTGTCATGGAAAAAATAGCCTTTGTCCGACACCCAGACGCCCCCGCTTTCAGATTGTTCGTTGATATGATAAATCAACGCCTGGGCACTTGAGTCTAATTGAAGAAACAAAGATGCAGGGTCGATGCCTTTGCCCGTCAGGACAATCGACCGGTCATCGTCGATCAAATCCCATTCGAATGGCCGGTCGCCGTTGAGACTCGACTGTATGACCCCGGTTTCTTTTTCATTCAATTCCATCCGGAAAGGGAAGAGCGCGCCGTTTTCAAACTTGTCTCCGGTGTCCGGGTTCCGGTATTCTGCTTGTACCAGCCATTTGCCGACAAATGCAGGCTGGGTTTCGTCTTTGGAGCAGGCGATAAAAAGCATCAGGAAAAAAGGCAGGCAACAGTTGAACAGTGTTTTCATGGTAAAGAATGTTTGTTTTGCCGAAAAGTATCCGTTCACACCCGATTACTTACCACCTCTCCTTCATTTTCAAAAAACTTTAACGATACATCCGTTCCGTCGAACACGGCGTAGGAATTGAACCGCATCCAGTCGCCCAGATTGATGTAGCGGCTGCGGCCGTTTTTCAGCAGCCAGTCGACCGGCAAATGGCGGTGCCCGAACACGAAAAAGTCGGGTTCGATGCCCTGGTCGATTTTGCGGTGGCAGTATTGCAGCAGCCATTCGCGGTCTTCGCCGAGCCAGTTGCGTTCGGCGGCCGGGGTGGCGGCGCGGCTTTGTCCGCTGGCGAAATGCGCCAGTTGGCCGCCCAGGTCGGGGTGCAGCCAGCGGAACAACCATTGGGCCAGCGGGTTGGAAAAGACCTTTTTCATGCGTTTATAGCCCAGGTCGTTGGGGCCCAGTCCGTCGCCGTGGCCGATAAAAAACGATTTGCCGTTGATCTCAATCCGGATAGGGCGGCGGTGTACGGGGATGCCGAATTCCTGTTCGAAATAACCGAACATCCACAGGTCGTGGTTGCCGGTAAAAGCCTCGATGGGCAGGCCGCCGTCGCGCAGTTCGGCCAGTTTGCCCAGCAGGCGGTTGAAACCTTTGGGCACCACGGCGCCGTATTCGAACCAGAACTCGAAAATATCGCCCACCAGAAAAATCCGCTCCGCTTCGGGCGCGCAGCGGTCGAGCCAGCGCACGAGTTGGCGCTCCCGTTCGAGCGACGACAGGCGCGCGTTGGCGCCGAGGTGGAAGTCGGAGGCGAAAAATGTTTTTTTGGACATAGATCAAGTAATGGGCGGCTAAAATAACGGACGCTTTAAAGTCTATTGACTCTCAAGATGCTCAATATCATCAAGGTCTTTTGATCGACCCGCCGCTCTTTTGGCCAGGATCAGATCGGAAAGGCGAATGGCTCTAACACGTAACTCGTCTGTTACAGAAAACCATTCAGAATGAGCAAAAACGGTATAAAAATCAAGGCCTTTTACATGAGTGAGAATGTCAATGCAAACAGGAGGCCGTCCAAACGTAAAGACATCGTAGTGTTCCGTATTCAGAAATTTGTCCAAGGTCATATCGAACACCGGCAATCCAAAAATTGCAAATGCTTTTGCCAGACACAGATAATTTTCCTCCGATGGTTCAACCCAAATGTCCAAGTCTCCCGTCGTACGAGAATACCCGTGCAGGATGACGGAATAGCCGCCAACCAGGACATACCTGACGTCCGCTTCGTTGAGCGTACGAATAAAATCCTGGAAGTCTTCATTAAAAATATTTTGCCTCATTTGTCACGTTTTCCTGCACTAAAAAAAGTGCGATCCAATTTATGCCTGCCGTGATAGGGCAAATTATAAGCCGCACAAATCAGATACCACGCGGCGGACAGTCGATCCATGGGCGTCTGGCGTAACCAGTAGGCTCTTTGTTGTCCAGCCTCTTCAAATGTTTGTATGCGAAAGGCGCTTTTGTCGAGGCGATATTGGGACGAAGAAGACATGTGCAGTCCAACAGCGGTTGATGTTAAATACAGGTATGGTTCCGGCAAAAGTACAGGTATTTCAAAGCACTATTTCCCCGCAACTTCTTTCCTTTATGCTAAAAAAAATGCGCACCTTTTATTCACTGTTACCTGTTTTTCTGCCGCTGTTGCTGCTGTGGCCGTTTTCCGTACAGCCCTCCTTCCCGCCCGTAGCCGACAACATGGTGCTGATCAAGGGCGGCACCTTCCTGATGGGCGACGCCAAAGGCGAAGACGATGAAAAACCTGTTCACCAGGTTACCGTCAGCGATTTTTACCTGTCCAAATACGAAGTTACCGTGGCCGATTTCAAAGCCTTCGTCGACGCCACCGGCTACAAAACCGTGGCGGAGCAAGCCGGGCAATCGTACGTCTGGCTGGGCAACAACTGGGAGCTCCGCAAAGGGGTTCACTGGCGACACGACTCCAAAGGCGACATCCTGCATTCGGGCGATTACCAGCACCCGGTCATCCACGTCAGCTGGGACGACGCCAT
>JADZFP010000320.1 GCA_020849825.1 Saprospiraceae bacterium | reverse complement strand
TGGGCCGTTCCATGGCCTGGAGAGCGTAGAAAGTTGAATCCACATTAGTGGCCTTGCTGTCGTTGATCCAGAGTATACCTTCGGCCTCGGCCACTTTTTCAAGGCGGTGCGGCGGCGGATTAAACGTGGCCAAACCTTCCAGAATAACATCCTGATTCACACCCAGGCGCAGGGCAGCGCGAATGGCGCAGGCTGCATTGAAGCCGTTGTGCGGGCCTTTGAGCGTGGTGCTGGCCAGGTCGAATGCCATGAGCCGGCCGATGCGGACGTAGCCGTTTTTGAGGTCGGAGCGGCGTACTTTTTCCATGCGGCAGCGCACGTGATCGGGATTGCCGCTCAGGAATCCGGCGACATGCGGGTCGTTGGCATTGGTGATGAACAGGTGCCCGCGGCGCTGATTCATCGCAATGCGGAACTTGGAGCGGATATAATTGGCCATCTCGTAGCCGTAGCGGTCGAGGTGGTCGGGGGTGATGTTGAGCAGAATGGAGATATCAGGCTTGAACGTCGCGATGTCGTCCAGTTGAAAACTGCTGACTTCGAGCACGAAAACGCGGTCTTTCGACAAATTGCCCTTGGCGAGGTCGTCAGCCACTACTTCTGCGAACGACTTGCCTACATTGCCCGCCATACGGGCGTTGAGCCCGGCGGTTTTGAGCAGGTGGTACACGAGGTTGGTCGTGGTGGTTTTGCCGTTGGTGCCGGTGATGGCCACGATCGTGCAAGGCCCCGCGTGACGGAAACCGAGCTCGATCTCCCCGATCACCGGTATACCTTTTGCCCGGATGCTGCGCATCAGTTCGGTCGTTTCGGGAATACCCGGGCTTTTAATGATCTCGTCGGCCGACAATACTTTTTCCATAGAGTGCTGGCCCTCTTCCCAGGCAATACCGGCCTCGTTCAGCTGTTCTTTGAACTCGGGCTTGACGGGGCTTTTATCCGAAACAAAAACGGCATGCCCCAGCTGCCGGGCCAGGATGGCCGCGCCTGTTCCGGATTCACCGGCGCCGAGAACGACGATTTGTTTCTTTTTCATTGTTATGATTTAAATCTGTGTTGTTTGTATCCGTTGTGATCCGTGCCCTCTTATCGTATTTTCAAGGTAATCACCGTTAGCGCCGCCAACAGGATTTGTATAATCCAGAAGCGAACAACGATTGTGACCTCGTGGTATCCTTTTTTCTGATAATGGTGGTGCAGCGGGGCCATCAGGAAGACCCGGCGGCCTTCGCCGTATTTTTTCTTGGTGTATTTGAAGTACCAGACCTGCATGATAACCGACAGGTTTTCAATCAGAAAAATCCCGCAGAGTACTGGTATCAGCAATTCCTTGCGCAACAGTATGGCCATGGCCGCGATCATGCCGCCCAGGGGCAAACTGCCCGTATCGCCCATAAAAACCCGGGCAGGAAAGGCGTTGTACCACAAAAAACCGAGGCAACCGCCCAGCAAACAGGCAGAAAACACCACCAGCTCGCTGCTGTAAGGGATATACAGGATTTTCAAAAAATCGGCCGCTACGGCGTTGCCGCTCACATAAGCCAACACGCCCAGGGCCGCAATCACAATCGCCGAGACGCCCGTGGCCAGTCCGTCGAGCCCGTCGGTCAGGTTGGCGCCATTCGATACGGCCGTGATGACGATAATGGTCATAATGACAAATACGATCCAGACCAGGTCGGCGGCGTTGTCGCCCAAAAACCAGAGAATGCGGGAATAGTCCAGTTCATTGTTTTTGATAAAAGGCACATTGGTAATCGGCGCCTTTACGTGTGCAAATTCCTCGTGTATGCCCGTCGTCTTGTTTTCCACAAACACCGTCTTGACCACCCGGTAGCCGTATTGATCGGCCTCCGCAGGCGTGAGCCGCACGACGATCTCCTGGTTCCACAACATCGTCAGGCCAACCACCAGGCCCAGGCCCACCTGGCCCATGACCTTGAATATGCCTTTCAGCCCCTTTTTATCTTTTTTAAATACTTTGATATAATCGTCAATAAACCCGATCGTGGTCATCCAGATGGTGGCAAAAAGCATCAGCAGGGTATAAATATTGTCGAGCCGCGCCATCAAAAGGCAAGGAATCACCGTGGCAGCGATAATAATGCTGCCGCCCATGGTCGGCGTTCCGGCTTTTGATTGCTCGCCCTGCAAACCAAGGTCGCGTACCGTTTCACCAATCTGCGCCTTTCTCAGCCAATTGATGATACGCTTGCCGATCACAATCGAAATCAGCAACGACAAAATCATGGCTACGCCTGCCCGGAAGGAGATGAACTGAAACAGTCCGGCTCCCGGGAAATTGTACGTGCGATGCAGATATTCAAACAGATGGTAAAACATGTATTTATAGATTCGATTGATTCGATTGGGTCGATTGGGTCGATTGATTCGATCGGTCTTGTTTGTGTGTCAAAATTGGCTGCGGGGCAATTTTGCATCGCCCCTGCAACCGGCTGTTCAAAATAATAGTCCCTCCACTATTATGTCTTTGTTTTTCAGGTTGATGACAAGGTTTATAAGGTTGATGAAGTTGACATGAGAGCATCCACCCTCCTTTTTATAAACCTTATAAACCCTTATCAACCTTTATAAACCATTTTTCCAGCATTTCCCGGTCGTCAAAGGGGTGTTTGACGCCGTTGATGTCCTGGTATTTTTCGTGTCCTTTACCGGCGACGAGTATGATATCACCCGGACCGGCGAGGCGGACGGCGGTTTTAATGGCTTGTTCGCGGTTTTCGATGGTCAGTGTTTTTTTCAGGTCTTCGGGTGTCAGGCCGGCTTCCATATCTCGGAGAATGGCTTGCGGGTCTTCGGTGCGCGGGTTGTCGCTGGTGAGGATAGCCTGGTCGCTCATGCGGGCGGCCACCTGTGCCATGACGGGTCTTTTGGTTTTATCGCGATCGCCGCCACAACCGAGCACGGTAATGACTTTGCTGCCGCGTTTTTTGAGTTTTTGGATGGTTTCGAGCACTTTTTCTACGGCATCGGGGGTATGGGCATAATCGACGATTCCGATACAACCCGCTTTTTCAGGGTGCACCACGTAGTCGAAACGCCCTTCGGCGCCGCGCAGGTCGCTGAGTACGGTGAGCGTCGCCTGTTTGTCTATTCCCAACTGCTGTGCGACGCCGTACACCGCCAGCAGGTTGTAGGCATTGAATTCGCCGATCAAGCGTGCGTGAAAATCCTCGTCGTCGAGACGGAGATGCAGGCCGCTCAGGGCATTTTCAATAATTTTGGCTTTGTACACCGACGGCGTTTTCAGGCCATAGGTCAATGTGCGGGCACGTGTGTTTTGCAACATAAACTTGCCGTTGCGATCGTCAGCGTTGGTCAGGGCAAAGGCTTCGGCCGGCAAATCGTCGAACAATCGCTTCTTGGCATCGCGATAAGCGGCGAAGGTGCCGTGGTAGTCGAGGTGATCGTGGGTCAGATTGGTAAACACCGCTCCGGCAAACTTCGCCCCGGCGATGCGCCGCTGATGAATGGCATGGCTGCTGGTTTCCATAAACACGTATTCGCAGCCGGCATCGGCCATTTGCCGCAAAAGCGCCTGCAGGCGGACGGCATCCGGGGTGGTATGTGTGCTGGGCGTGATCTGTTCTCCGATCCGGTTTTCTACTGTGCCGATCAACCCGCAGCGGTATCCCAATCGGGTGAAACATTGCCAAAGCAGGGTGGTCACCGTGGTTTTGCCATTGGTGCCCGTGACGGCAACGAGCGTCAGTTGTTCCGAAGGCCGGCCGTAAAAATTGGCGGCAGCCCGGCCCAGCGCCTCGGCGGAATCGGCGACGCGCAGGAAGGTTGCCTGCTGACGGGTATCGGCAAGCGGGCTCTGATACAGAACAGCTGCCGCGCCTTTTTCGAGCGCCATCGGGATATAATCGTGCCCATCGGCCCCGGCTCCATGCACCGCTACAAACAGGTCGCCGGCTTGTACCTGGCGGCTGTCGAAACGGATCGCATTGATCGCGACCGTACGCGGGTCGGGACCAGTCGATTCCAGGATTTCTATGCTGGAAAGTATGTCAAAGAGCGTCTTAGGCATAGGTGTCTATTCCAAATACAATACACAAGTAGTGTTATTTGCCCTGGTACCGGGCGCAAGGCTTTGGCGGGCAACTTTGCCGACGCCCTGCACTTTGACTTTGCAGCCGCGGTTTTCGAGCAAATAGATGGCATCTTTCAGCCCCATTCCCACCACCGACGGCACGGTTTTGTCGGCCACGAGGCGGGTGCGGAGGATGAGTGAATCGTTGCGGGCCGAAAGGGAAACCCAATCGGGCAACTTGTCCGATTCGTACCAGGGCATATTCAGCCATTCCAGTGCATTGCGCACGTCGCGTTTCTGGCCCGCATTGAGGCTGGGCAGATCGGCCGTGGCCAGTTTGGTTTTCGGCTGAATCGGCTGGTGCAATTCGGGTTTCATGGCAAAACAGCGATCGGCGATAGCCCGGAACACCGGGGCGGCTACCTCGGCGCCGTGGTAGCCGGCGCGTTTTGGCTCGCTGATGACCACGATGCAGGAATACACGGGGTCGTCGGCCGGGAAAAAACCGCAAAAACCGGCCTGGTGACGGATGCCCGCATCGGCTTTGAATTTGTGGTAGTTCAACTGGGCTGTACCCGTTTTGCCGGCGATCGTATACTTGGACGGTCGTATGTTTTTGGCCGTACCGGTCAGCACAACCTCCTTGAGCAATTCGTGGGCTTTTCGGATGGTGCCCCGGCTGGCGATGCTGCGACGCACCACGTAGGGTTGAAATTCTTTCACCGGCTTGCCGTAGCGTTCGATGCGCTGCACCAGATAAGGGCGCATCATGCGACCGTCGTTGGCCACGGCGTTGTAGAACTGGAGCAATTGCAGCGGCGACAGCAAGAGTTCGTACCCGATGCTCATCCAGGGCAAGGTGGTGCCCGACCATTCGCTTTTGGGGTCGCCGGGCTGCTTGATGTAGGGTTTTTCTTCCCCGCCGACTTCGATTTCGGTGGTTTGGTCGAGCCCGAAACTTTCGAGGCGCTTGACAAATGCCGCCGACTTGCGGTTGTCGCCGTAGTATTTCTGGACGAGCGAGGCAGTGCCCACGTTCGACGATTGTGCGAAGATGTCGCGGATGGTCATCGAGTCCTGTCCATGCGGCACAGCATCGACGAGTTCCTCGTCGTAAAACTTCATTTTCCCTTTGTAAACAGGGATTTTTTCGTCAAAATCGTCGAGGTGACCGTCTTCGATCATCGCCATGAATGACGCCAGTTTGAACATGGAGCCCGGTTCCACGCGTTCGCCCACGGCGTAGTTGAAGGTTTCCCACCAGCCTTCGGGCGTACGGCCGATATTGGCGATGGCGCGCACCGCCCCGGTTTTTACCTCCATGACGATCGCGCAGCCGTGGTCGGCGTCGTGCGTTTCGCAAGCTTTCAGGAGGGCCGATTCGGCGGCATCCTGAATATTGATGTCGATGGTGGTCACCAGGTCGTCGCCGGCCCGGGGTTCTATTTCCGCCAGATCGTTGATCGGGATATACATATCGCCGGGCACACGCAGCATCATTTGCTTGCCCTGCGAGCCGCCGAGCACCTTGTCGAAAGCGCCTTCGAGCCCCACGGGCAATGCGCCTTCGCGCACGTAGCCGATGGTGCGCTGAGCCAGAATTTTGAAAGGCCGGTCGCGCTTCGGTTTTTGTTCCACGATCAGGCCGCCCTTGTTGCGTCCCAGCCGGAAAATGGGGAAGTTTTTGATTTGCAGCATTTTAGGGTACGGCACATCCATAGCGATGGGCACGTAACGAATGCCGCGGGTATTATCGGGGTAAATATTGCGGAGCGAGTCGAGCCAGAGTTTGTAGGCGCCGGGCGTGTAGTGCTGATCGACGTAGGTCGACAACAAAAACGCCAGGCTGTCCAGACCTTCTTCAAAAACCTGATTGGTCAAACCCTCGGCCTTGGCATCGAAGTGAATATCGAAGTAAGGCACCGAAGTGGCCAGCAGGCTGCCGTCGTCGGCCAGGATATTGCCCCGGTCTGCGTAAACGTCTACAAATTTCAAATACAGGCTATCCGATTTGGCCTGCCATTTAGGCGCCTCCACCACCGACAACTGGTACAAACGGCCGAATATCAAAAGCCCTGCAACCAGCGTCAGAAACGCCACCACATAGAGATTAAGCAGGACTTCGTTTTTGATATTCAGCATGGCTGGACAGATATGCGGTTATTTGGTTATTTGGTTATTTGGTTATTTGGTTATTTGGTTATGCGGTGAATAGATTAAATCGAGAGCAACAACAACCCTTTTATTAACCACCTCACCAATTCACCGCATAACCAAATAACCAATTCACCGCATAACCTTAATTTTCTATAATCTTCGGCCCTTCCGGATCCAGATTCAGGCCGGCCGATTCGAGGCTGGCATCCATCTGTGATTGAAGGGATTTATACATGGTTTCGCTTTTAATAGAGGTATACTCCCATTTGAGTTCCTTGATTTCTTTTTGCAACTGTTGAATACGCCGTACTCCGGTTTCGGAGAAATGCGCATTGGCGATATACACGATAGCCAGAAAACCCAGGAACAGCACGTAGGTAAAGTTGCCGAACACCAGTTGGGTGGTGTGCTGGCTGACGTTGAGATATCCGAGGAGTTTGTTGGCCATGATTTGGTTGTATATTGGTCAAACAGGTTTAACCGGCTGTTGTGTCGTACACATCAGTCGGCCGATAGTATTCCCATAAAAAATCGGGGAAGCAAAGCGCCCTTCATTCGCTTGTTGCGATGAGTGCGGGAGGAGGTCGACTATTATACTTTTGAACAGCTTCATTTTTCAGAGGGTTTCGGGTGCGTCATTCGTCCGGTCGGCCCCGCGCCTTTTCTCCGACGCGCAGTTTGGCACTTCGGGCGCGGGCGTTGCGTTGAATTTCTGCATCCATGGGTTCGATCGCCTTTTTGGTGATGATGTTCCACGGCCTGGCGATGTTGCCGTAGAAATCTTTTTGTACCTGACCTTCGGGGTCGCCTGTTTTCAGAAAATTCTTGACCAGGCGGTCCTCGATGGAGTGATAAGCAATGACGGCCAAACGGCCACCGGGAGCGAGCATTTCGAGTGCATCGGCGAGGAAATCGCGCAAGGCGCCCACTTCGTCGTTGACTTCCATGCGGAGGGCCTGGAAGACCTGCGAGAGGTAGCGCCAGCGTTCGCCCATGGCGAGCGGCTCGCAGAGGGCTACGAGTTCGCCGGTGGTGCGGAAGGCTTTTTTCTCGCGATGCTGTACGATGGCCTGAGCCAGGGTGCGGGCGTTGCGCACTTCGCCGTATTCGCTCAGCACTCTTTGCAAATCATTGGCAGAGAAGGTGTTGAGCACGTCGGCGGCGCTGCGTTCGTCCTGAGGATTCATGCGCATGTCGAGCGATGCATCGAAGCGTTAGCTGAATCCGCGCTCCGGGGTATCGATCTGGTAACTGCTCACGCCGAGGTCGGCGAGGATACCGTCGATGGTTCCTGGAGGCTGGCCTTCTACCCGAAGGCTGCGTTTGAGGTGCCGGAAATTGCTGGCCACAAACACGAAGCGTTCGTCGCCGGCAAAAGGCGCCTGTTGCGCATTGGCTGCCGCGTCGTCGTCCTGGTCAAAGGCATAAAGGCGACCGTTGTCGCCCAGCCGGCCTAGTATACCCCGCGAGTGTCCGCCACCGCCGAACGTTGCATCGACGTACACCCCGCCGGGGCGGATGTGCAGCGCATCGAGCGATTCGGTGAAAAGGACGGGCTCATGGTACATACTATGCTTCTTCTTCGGTTTCGCCGACCTCGCCGCCCATCACCTGATTGGCCAGGTCGGCAAAGTCGTTGGGATCGATATTGAGCATGGCCTGATACACCTCGGGCGCCCAGATTTCGACGCGGTCTTCCATGGAGACGAGGATGGCCTCGTCGCTCAGACCGGCGTAGTCCATGAGCGGTTTCTGAAGCAGGATGCGGTCGGCACTGTCGGTCTCCAGCGGGTAGGCGCCGAGATAGAAAGTGCGGACGAACATCCGGTTGCGGTCGTTGAAACGGTTGAGGCGGCTGAGGCGGGCGGTAATCTCGTCCCATACTTTTTTTGGATACAGGGTGAGACATTTCTCAAAGCCGCGGTTGATCACAAACGAATATCCCTCGCTGCCCTCGTGCTTGTCGCCGAGTTGTCGCAGGAGAGCGGTGGGGAGCCTGAGCCGGCCTTTGTTGTCCACCGATACCGGATATTCGCCAATCAGATTCATGCTGTTTATCGACTGATGCGGATAGAGATAGCCCTACCCTATATTCAGTGCCACAAATGTACTTTCTTTTTCCACATTTTCCCACAAAACGACACATTTCGGTCATTTTTTCATTAATTTTTAAAACCCAAAATACTAAACTGCTGTTTATCAACAATTTAATCCATTTAACAAAATGGCTAAAAAAGCAAAATCCGGACCGCAGCGACATGCTTCGGTCCGGATTTTTTGATTTTTAGCCTTGAAAAAACCTGAAAAAACGCTTCAGGCAATCGAATGATCAATTCATAAGGGGAAAAAGTGGGAAAGAGTGCAGGAAGAATTACCGGCAGTGGTAAAAAGTGGCGGCTGAGTCCTTTTAATTTCCGATATCGGAAATTAAAACAGGAGCCGCCTACCGCACCACCGTCACATCGCCCCGGAACTTCTCTTTGCCTCCATCGACCAGTTCCAGTTCCACGGCCCAGATGTACACGCCCGGCATCACGTAATCGCCGTCGTGGCGGCCATCCCAGATCAGGCTGGCATCGCCGGGCAGGGCATTGCGGGCTTCGTGCACCAGCGCGCCCCAGCGGTCAAAAATTTGCAGCGAATTCACCCGCGCCACAGCCGGCCCGAAGACAGGCTCGAAGCGGGCGTTCAAATCGACAGCGGCAGTAGGCGCCATGGCATTGGGGAAAAACACGTCGATCACGCGGCGAACTTCCAGCAACATTTCATCGCCCGCCTTGCAGCCGTTTTCATCCGTGACGACCAGGCTGTAACGGATCGTCGTCAGCGGCGAAGCCAGGGGAGTGAGGCAATTGTCGCAACTGAGGTATTCCGTGGTATTCCAGGTATACACCAGCGAATCGGTGCTGTTGGTGAAAATTTCGATTTGAAGTTCTTCCCCAAGCAAAATAGTGGTATCGGCCGGTAGCGCAAGCACCAGTTCGGGCGGCCCCGGCACGGTCACGGTTTGTTCTTCCACACAGCCATACACGTCCTGGGCCTGCAAATCGTACTCGCCTGCTTCAAGGCCTTCATATTCGGTCAAACCGCTGAATCCGTTGTCGCCCAGGGCAAACAGCAGGGTGCTGTCGGCAGTAGTGATGGTGATCGCGCCGTTGCTTTCACCATAGCAGCGCACCGAGTCGGTGGCCACGTCGAACACAATGGGCGGATAAGCGATCACCTGGGCGCTGGCGGTCTGGGTACAATCGGCAGCATCGGTCAGCGTAACGGTATAGGTCCCCGCGGGCAGGTTGTCGATCGTGGGGCCGGTAGCGCCGGGCAGGTTCCAGGCGTAGTTGTAGGGCGGGGTACCGCCATTGCCGGCGGCTGTGATGACACCCTCGGTTTGTCCGCCACAGGTAGGCGTTTCGTCGAGAGTGAGCAGGAGAGCGGGCAGCACATTGAGGTTGACGGTATGCGTGGAGTCGCAGCCGTTGGCGGCGGCAAAGGTCATGCGGTACACCCCGCTGCTCGACTGCGGCTGACCGAAAATCGGCACCGATTCGCCGTTGCAGATCGTCAGGCTTTGCGCCGTGGCAAAGGTGTCTTTGGGCATTACCGTCACCATTACAGTAGAGTCGCAACCGGTGATGGCAGAGAGGTAAAAGGTTTTTTCATCGCCCGGCAACAGATTGAAGCCGTTGTAGGGCAAGGTTTCGCCAAGGCAAACCGCCGTGTCGACCTGTATCTGGAACGTACCCACCGGCGTACCGTGCACCCGCACCGTGACGGTGGAGTCGCACCCCTGCAAGGTTTGGAGGAAAAATGTCCGGATCGAATCGGGTTCGATCTCCACGCCGTTCCAGCTGACTGTGCGGCCGTAGCAGATCGTCGTATCGATGGCGTAGTTGAACGTGTCATTGACCGCCAGATACAAGGTGTCAAAACTTTGACAACCGTTGGCAAAGCTGGCGTGCAGGGTGATGAGGCCGGAACTGGGCAAAGCAGCGTTCACTGCCGGGCAAGTAGGGCAATCCACCGCATTGGCCGGCGACCAGTCGTAAAAATCAAATCCGCTTTCGGCAATTGCCACGGTTTCGCCCTGACAAATGGTACGGTCGGCCCCGATTTGCGCCACCGTCGCGCTATCGATGCCCACCACAATGGTATCCGACTGAACGATGCCGCAAATATCGGTCACCGCTACGGCGAACACGCCTGCATCAGGTGCGACGAAGCTGGTATCCGCTGAGCCGTCCTGCCACTGCCAACTCACATAGTCCTGTCCGGCAGCATCGAGCGCCAGCGTAGCGTTGTCGCAAATGAGGGTATCAACGCCGAGGTTTAGCACGGGCGGGTTGTAGGCATAGGCAAAAGCCACAATATTGTTGGTAAATGCACACTCGCCGATGGCCGTCACCGGAAAATCAGCGGCCAGGTTGTAGGGTGTCGTTTGGGAATTGTCGTCGTTGAGCACCAGATACACCGAGTCGTTGGCGATGCGCGGGATGCGGATGGTGAACGTCCGGCAGCTGTCTTTTTGCAGGTCGAAACCCAACGCTGCGGCGCCGACCCAAGGCGCAGCAGTGGTTTGCGGGTTGGAGGTATAAACGGAAATGGGCGTCTGGGGCGGCAACACATTATCGCCGGTATTGCAGAGCGACACCGTCACATCCAGCGAATCGCCCACGCAAACGACGTTTTGGAAACTCAGCACCCCGTCGGGAGAGGGGAACGTAGGGTTGAAATACTGGTTGAGGAACGAGTTCATCCGCAAGCTGTCGCCGATGATGTGCGGGTTTTGCTGATACGCCGGCACGCTCAGGTCGTCGTTGATATTGGTATTGAAATAGGCATGCTGGTTCCACACTTTCCGGGAGGCGATACCCGGAGATCCCACGGCTTCGTAGGCCACAATTGAGCCGGAATAGGGCGGAACGCCCATGCCGTAAGTCGGGCCACCGCACTGGATCACGATTTCCGTCTGGCCGTCGGCATCCACGTCGAGCACCAGCGGATTCTCGATGTGGGTTTCCGAAGCGCAATCGTCCTGAAATTTGACCGTACCCGTGGCTCCTTCCAGCACTTGCAGGAAGGTCATGCCCCGGTAAATCACGTCAGCAGAACCGTCGCCGCAAAAATCGAACACACTGGAACAGGTGATGGAAGAAAGGTCGTTGGTGGAGCGTATCCACATCACGGTGAAGTTGTTGCGAAGGGCATAAAGGCGCGGGTATCCGACAAAACTGATCTCCAGTTGGCCATCGCCGTTGAGGTCGGCGATATTGACGCGGGAGGCGCCTTCTACCCAGTTGTTGAGCAGTTGGAACTGGCGCAGTATGGTCGGGGTCTGAATATCCCAGCAGTATACGGTGTTTTGCAGACCGCGTTTGCCCTGCACGATGGCGTCGAGGTCGCCGTCGCCGTCGAAGTCGGCCACACTGGTAAAACCGTCGGTAAAAGGCGCGGCGGCGGTTACGCGGGCTGTCACGGTACCCGCCACCAGATCGACGGAAAGCACCTGGTTGCCGGCCACGATTTCAAGTCCGTCGCAATCGGGACAAAAACTGTCGGGCAGTGCATCGATTGCCACGGGGGAGCAAAACGAAAAGCCGTTGGCGACGCGGGCAGGGTGTTCGCCGGCCGAAACAGAAGGGCCGCCTTCGGCGAGCAGGGCGCCTGTCTGGCCGCTGAACACTTGGTTACCGACATTGATTTCCGGGTTGCCGTCGTGGTTAAAATCGGCGATATTGGGCACGGCGAAGCGGTAACGCTGGTCGTAGCCCACGATGCCGGGGCTGGTCCATTTCAGGGCCCCGGTATGGGAATAACAACGAATGAAGCGGTCGTTGCCGATCAGGATAAATTCACCGAAGCCATCAGTGTCGAGATCGGCCATGGCGGGCGCGGTGCCGCCGGGCAGCACAGTTGGGCTCATGATGGTGGCTTTGGTCGCCCCGGTCGCCCCATCAACGATATATATTTCGCTGTTTTCAACGTGATAACTCACGATTTCGGGCACTCCGTCGGCATCCAGGTCGCCGGCTGCCATGGGGGCGTAAGTACCGGTTTCAACCTGGGCCGTCCATTGCACGCCAAGGGTAATCTGGTCGCAGGGCGGCAGATAGGAGCAGTCGGCATTGCAGGTGGTGTAGTAGAAATTTTCGCAATTGCCGAAGCAGGTGCAATCTGGGTCGAAACAATCGATCAGGCCGTCGCCGTCGTCGTCGGCGCCGTTGTCACAGTCTTCAACTGTTTGGGAAAATGCCAGGGCTGGCAGGAGGAAAAGGGCAAAAAAAACAAAGAGGGCAGCAGGGCGCCGGGGGGAGTAATGGCGTTTTACCATGGTGGATGGGTCGGTGGGTTTTGTCTGGCCAGAGAAACGGCGACGCACGGGCTTTCTTTTGCCCGGCGGCGTGATTAACAAAGCGTTAAGGTTGCGAGACTATGGCGGGGAAACCCGGAAAAGCGGAGGGGATTAACAAAGGTTCGGCGCTTTCGGGCAGCACAAAAATCCGGATTTTTTTTGAATCTGTTTCCTCTACCCTTTCTTTTCCAAAATTACAAACACCTCGGTACCTGCCCTCGGCGCTACCGAGTTGTGACCAGCCGCAAGTGTTTTAATAGTGAATTGCGGAGCAAACAGGCTTTCATACTCATCCCGGCTACCGCCAAAAGGCGGCCCGCCCTCAAAATCGCGGTCGAACAAAACGCCGGCCAGGCGACCGCCCGGCGCTAGCAACTCATTCATTTTCACAACGTAATCATGCCTTAGTGCGGGGTCCAGGGCACAAAAAAAGGTTTGTTCGAGAATCAGATCATACACCCCCTGGTGCTCAAAAAAGTCACCGCAGACGATCTTCACCTTCTCCGCCCAGCCTTCCGGCGCCCCGGCGTCAAAACGCTGTCGTATGATCTCGACTGCCGCGGGCGCGATGTCGATCAACGTGATGTCGGAGAAACCCTGCTCCAGCAAAAACAAAGCCTCATACGCATTGCCGCATCCCGGAATCAGGAGTCGCAAATTGCGGCGCTCGACAGGTATCTGAAGACAATACGCGCACAAAGGCGGCGATGCGGAGCGCAAATCCCAGCCGGTCTGTCCATTGAGCCAACGCTGGTTCCATTGTTGTTGAGCAGAGTCCGATTTCATTGCGGGTAAAGATAGCACTGTAGCGCCGCCTGTAGCGCCGACCTCCAGGTCGGCGATGTTGAGGGAAATAAAAAACCGCGATTATCAGCTATTGCTCCGGGCGTCATTAAGCAGTATTCGTGCGGAACAATAGCCGATAATCGCGGGTTGCTGCGGATCGTTATTTCGCCGACCTGGAGGTCGGCGCTACAGTTACATCCGCCCCTGCAGAATCTGATGCCAGTACAACCAGGGCAAAATGTAGCGTTTCAATACCCACATCGTCCAGCGTTCTTTCGACTGGTCGAAGGGGAATGTTTCGGTCGGCTTGTTGTCGTAGTCGAACTCGGCCAGCATCAGTTTGCCGTAACCGGTCACGATCGGGCAGGAACTGTAGCCATTGTATTTGGCGGCTGGCTGAGCGCCGGCCATGACGGCCAGCAGGTTGGCGACGAGTACCGGGGCTTGTTTGCGCACAGCGGCGCCGGTTTTGGAATTGGGCATACCGGCTGCATCCCCGATCGCGAATACGTTGGGATACTTGTTGTGCCGAAGGCTGTATTTGTCGACGTCGACCCAGCCGGCTTCATTGGCGAGCGGACTGTTGCGAATGAAGTCCGGAGCGCTTTGAGGGGGTGTCACGTGCAGCATGTCGAAATGGCGGGCTTCTTCGCTCACCGTGCCGTCGGGCGCGGTTACTTTAAACGTAGCGGTGTGGCCGGGGCCATCGACTTTGATCAGGTCGTGTTTGAAATGCAACCCGATTTTGTAACGCTCGGCCACCTTGCGCAGGGTTTTGGCGTATTTTTCAATGCCAAAAATCACACCGCCGGCCGTACAGAATTCTACTTTGACCGTATCGGCCTTGCCGTGCCGGCGCAGGTAATCGCCAGCCAGGTACATGATTTTTTGCGGAGCGCCGCCGCATTTGACGGCTGTGCCCGGAGCGGTAAAGATGGCCGTCTGACCGTCTTTCAACCCCTGAAGACATTCATATGTATAAGGAGCCGTTTGGACCGTATAATTGGAACATACCCCGTTTTTACCCAAAGTTTCGGCCAGCCCCTCCACTTTGTTCCAGTTTAGTTGAATGCCGGGACAAACGATCAGGTAATCGTAGCCGATTACTTCGCCTTTGCGGGTGGTCACGGTATTTTGATCGGGCTGGAAGGTTTCGACGGCATCTTTAATCCAGTTGACGCCTTTGGGCATAAAGTCGGCCTCGTTGCGGATGGTATCGTTGATGTCGTACACGCCGCCGCCCACCAGCGTCCAGGCGGGTTGGTAATAATGCTTTTCGGAAGGTTCAATGATGCCTATGTCCAGTTTGGAATTTTTGAGCAACAACTTGGAGGCAGTGGATAAACCGGCGTTGCCGCCGCCGACGATCAGGATTTGATGTTTCATGACAAGCAGTGTTTTTCGAATCGTTACTGCGCTACAAAGCTACCGACATAAGCGGCGCGACTGGTTGGACTAAAGTCAGATTTAATTGTGATAATCGTCACTTTCCAGGCTCAACCCACTGAATTACCTTTCGGGCATCTTTGAACCAATAATCCAATCACTATCATATGGCACCTCAATTTTTAATTGACTTTCTCCAATGGATTAGCCAGCCCTGGCCCTGGTATGTCGCCGGCCCGATTCTGGCCATAATTATGTTCGTCCTGCTTTGGTTCGGACACGAGTTCGGCATATCCGAAAACTTCCGCCTCATGTGCGCGGCCGACGGCGCCGACGACATGAACGAGTTTTTCAAAATCAACTGGCAGGCCGGCGAATGGAACCTGCTGGTAGCCCTCGGCGCCGTTTTTGGCGGCTACATCGCTTCGCATTACCTGTCGACTCCGGAAGGCAACCTGGCTCATATTTCGGATGCCACGGTCGCCAGTCTGCAACAAATCGGCATACAAGTAGAAAATGGTCGCGTGCCGCTGGTACCTGATTTTATTTCCTGGGAATCCATATTCAGCTGGCAGGGCCTGCTGGTCATCGCCGGCGGCGGTTTGCTGGTCGGTTTTGGCGCCCGCTACGCAGGCGGCTGCACTTCGGGCCATGCCATCAGCGGTCTTTCGGCGCTGCAATTGCCCTCTTTGATCGCCGTGGTGGGCTTCTTCCTTGGCGGATTATTTATGACTTACGTGCTGGTTCCGCTTATTTTTTAACCATCAAATACCCTTATTGCTATGCGCATGTCCCGATATATCCTCATTGGCATTTTGCTGGGGATTACCTTGTACAAAAGTGAAGCCGTGTCGTGGTTTCGCATTTATGAAATGTTCCGTTTCCAGTCGTTCCACATGTACGGCATCATCGGCTCGGCGGTCATTGCCGGTATTTTGATCGTGCAGATCGTGAAAAGGCGCCACATCCACAACGTGGAAGGTCAGGAGATCGTCATCAAAGACAAAGCGATGAGCGTGCCGCGTTATCTGATCGGCGGGTTCATTTTCGGACTGGGCTGGGCGCTCGCCGGCGCTTGTCCGGCGCCTATGTTCATCCTGCTGGGCAGCGGTATCACGGTATTTATCGTGTACCTGGTAGCGGCCATGACGGGCACTTACCTGTACGGCGTATTGCGTAAAAAATTGCCGCACTGACGGCAGCGGCTTTATCGCAGTTCCTGAATATCGCTGATGATTTTGCGCGCCAGGTTTTGTGCGACGACGTCGGAATTGCTCTCGGAGTAGACGCGAATAATCGGCTCCGTATTGGAAGGGCGCAGGTGTACCCAACCGCTTTCAAAATCAATTTTCAGCCCGTCTTCCGTATTGATCTGCTCGTTGCGGTACTTTTCTTTCAGGGCTGCAAAGATGTTTTCCAGATCGATGTCGGGTGACCTGTCGATTTTGGTTTTGGCCATGCGGTAGTCCGGATAGGTGCTGCGCAGGGTGGAAATTTGTTTTCCAAAAAGAGCCAGGTGGCTGAGAAACAAGGCAATGCCGACCAATGCATCGCGTCCGTAATGCAGTTCGGGCAAAATGACGCCGCCGTTTCCTTCGCCGCCGATCACCGCATTGACGGCTTTCATCTTTTCCACCACATTCACCTCGCCTACCGCGGCCGCATAATATTCGCCGCCGTATTTGTGGGTTATATCGCGCAGGGCGCGGGTGCTTGACAGGTTGGACACCGTATTTCCACCGCCTTTTTGCGCCAAAACGTAATCAGCCACGGCTACAAGGGTGTATTCTTCGCCGAACAACTCGCCGTCTCCACACATAAAAACCAGGCGGTCGACATCCGGATCGACAGCGATGCCGAGCTGGGCTTTCTGCATCCGAACCTCGGTGGAAAGTTGCCCAAGGTGTTCTTTCAAAGGCTCCGGATTGTGAGCAAACTGACCGTTGATTTCGCCATTGAGCAGCACAACCTGGCAACCCAGGGCTTCGAGCAGCGGTGGCACCGACAAGGCGCCGGTGGAGTTGACGGCATCGACCACCACCTTGTAATTTTTAGCACGAACGGCTTCTGCATTGACCAGCGGCAAAGCAAGAATTTGATCGATATGGCGCTGGATATAACCGCTCTCCTGGCGATAAGCGCCCAGCCGGTCGACCGGAGCATACTCGATCGCGCCGGCAGCCACACGGGCCAGCACGTTGGCGCCGTCGGCGGCGCTGATAAATTCGCCGCGATGATTGAGCAGTTTGAGGGCGTTCCACTCACGCGGATTGTGACTGGCCGTCAGAATGATACCGCCGCCCGCACCTTCGGCCGGCACGGCCAGTTCGACGGTCGGGGTGGTGCTGAGCCCCAGATCGATGACTGAAATACCGCAGGCACGCAGGGTATTGACCACCAGGCCGGCCACGATGTCGCCGGAAATACGGCCGTCACGACCGACCACGATGGTGTTTTTACCCGAGGTCTCGACGACCCACTGACCAAAAGCGGCCGTACATTCGACAATATCTTGCGGGGTGAGGTTGTCGCCCGCGCGGCCGCCGATGGTGCCGCGAAAACCGGAAATAGATTTGATGAGAGGCATATGGCCGGCAAAGGTAAAGCACCGGCACAACAATCGCCATCGGCAATACAAACTTGGCCCTACCTTCGCCGTATGCTTTGGCCGACCCTGCGCAACAAGCTTTCACAACCCTACCCGATGCACGACGAAACCCGCTGGAACTGGCGGATGGCACTGGGCAGCGGTTTGTTCGTGTTGCTGTTTTTGTTTATCCTGCAACCCTTCGGCAGCCGCGTCCCCGCTGGCAAGGAGTGGTTTTATTTGCGGATTTGTGCAGAATACGGCCTCATCACTTCGGTTGTGACTTTGGCCTGGGGGCCATTGCAGGCTTTTTTTCCTCATTTTTTTAAAGAAGAAAAATGGCAGGTTTGGAAAGAAATCGTCACGACCCTGCTGTTTGTCAGCGTGATTGCTACGGCAAATATGTTGTACGCCGTCGTGCGGTTTGACCAGCCTTTGAACTGGCGGACTTTTGCGTACTGGCAATTCGTCACCTGGGCAGTGGGGATATTTCCAACCCTGTACGGCGTGCTGCGCAAACAGGTGCAACTGATGCAGCGATATGCGGCCGAAGCGGCCGACCTGACCCGTCACCTGCATCCGTCGGCGCCCCACCCTGCCGAGCCGGCGCTTTTGCTGAACGGCGAAAACCAGGGCGAAAGCTTACAAATCCACCCCGACGACCTGCTCTGTCTGGCAGCAGCCGACAATTATGTACAGGTTTTTTACCGCGAAAACGGCGCCATCCGCCAACGTCTCCTGCGCGGCGCCCTGCGGCGTTTTGAAGCAGCGCTCGCCCCTTACCCACGATTTTTCCGCTGCCACCGAACCTATGTCGTCAACCTCGACCGGGTCATTCGCATCAGCGGCAACGCCCAGGGCTACAAACTCCACCTCGATGGCCTCGAACCAACCGTCCCGGTATCGAGAGCCCTGAATGATGAAATCCGGAAAAGGTTTTAGGTTTTGGGAGTTGGGTTTTGGGTTTTGGCAAAAGGGTTGTTGCTGCTCTCGGGGCGGGTTTTGGGCATTGGGTTTTAGGTTTTGGCAAAAGGGTTGTTCCTGCTCTCGGGGCGGGTTTTGGGTGTTGGGTGTTGGGGTTTGGCAAAAGGGTTGTTGCTGCTCTCGGATAGCGCTTCGGATTTGGGAAGTAATGATCCGCTGCTCGCGCGAGGCTTTGCCTCGTGACACTTTCCGAGAGCAGAAACAACCCTTTTGCCAAACCCAACTCCTAAAACCCAAAACCTAAAACCCAACACCTAAAACCCAAAACCATGCAACTCACCCCTCATCCGTGCCAAACGCCCCTCTTTCAGGCGCGGTATTGGCCCAGCCTGTTCTTTTGTCCCGTGTTTATAACAAACCTTTTTTTGGGACCATGGAACAAGTATTCGGAAAACTATCCCTCATCGTTCATGTCATTGCCGGGGCTTCTACCCTGATTGCAGGACCGATTGCCATTTTTTACAATTTTAAAAACGTCAAAAATCACCGGCTGGCAGGCAAAGTGTTTTTTTATGCCATGCTGGTCGTGGTGGTGACTTCCTGGATGGGTTATGTAAAGCGCCCCGACCAAGTGTTTTTCCAGTTTTTGCTGGGTATTGCCATGATTGTGCTCGCGGGAACGCTGCGCGGCGTGCGGGCCATTCAATTTATGAAAAACAAAAGCCGGCCGGGCG
>JADZFP010000319.1 GCA_020849825.1 Saprospiraceae bacterium | reverse complement strand
CGCTTGCGCGTCCAAAGTCAGGGGAATCAATGCCAGGGCAGCCACCAATGCCGTCATCAGCACCGGCACCAATCGTTCGAGCGAGCCGCGCACAATCATCTTCTTGTCGAACTGTTCGCCTTCGTGTTCGAGTAGGTGGAGATAGTGCGAAATCATCATGATGCCGTTGCGCGAGGCGATGCCCGTCAGCGTGATAAAACCCACCAGCGTCGCCACCGAGAAGGTGCCGCCCGTGAGCCACACTGCCGCCACTGAGCCGACGAGGGCCAGCGGGATATTCAGCATTACCTGCGCTACGATGCGCCAGGAGCGGAAATGCGCGTATAGCACGAGAAAAATCCCCAGGAAAGCGAAAATGCTCAGAATGCCGATAAGCCGCGAAGCGTCCTTTTGCGCCTCGAACTGACCGCCGTATTCTAAGAAATACCCCTGAGGCATCTTGACCTTTTCAGCCACCGCCCGCTGCATTTCGGCTACCGTGCTGCCGAGGTCGCGGCCTTGCACGTTGGCCGAGACGACGATGCGCCGCTGCCCGTTTTCATGGCTCACGGTGTTGATGCCTTTTTCGTACTCGATGTGGGCGATGCTTTCGAGCGGAATCAGAACGCCCTCCGGTGTGTGGATTTGCGTGTTGCGGATGTTTTCGAGATTCTCCCGGTCTTCCGCCACGGCCCGCAACACGAGGTCGAAGGTTTTTTGTCCGTCCAGAATTTGGCTGACCACCTTGCCACCGTACAGCACTTCGAGGTCGCGGGCTACTTCGCCGGTCTGCATTCCGTAGCGTTGCAGGGCGTCGCGGTCGAGCCGGATGGTGAGTTGCGGCACCAGCACTAAGCGTTCCACTTGCACGTCCACCGCGCCCGGCACGGTCTCGACGGCCTCTTTCACCTGTCCGGCCAAAGCGCGCAATTCGGTCAGGTCTTCGCCGAAAACCTTGATGGCTACCTGCGCCCGCACCCCGCTCAGCAAGTGGTCGAGGCGGTGCGAAATGGGCTGCCCGATGCTGACCGACACCCCGGCCAGGTTGCCGAGTTGTTTGCGAATATCAGCCACGACCTCCGTGCGCGGACGGGTACCTTCGCGCAATTCTACCTCGATTTCAGAGTTGGATACCGGCTCCACGTGTTCGTCCAATTCGGCACGACCGGTGCGCCGGGCAGTGTACTGCACATCCGGCACCCGCAGGATAAGTTGTTCGGCCACCGTACCGATTTTATTGCTTTCCTCTAAGGATGTGCCCGCGGGAGCGTACAGATTCACCGTAAAACTACCTTCATTAAATGGCGGCAGGAACTCCGTACCGAAGCGCGTCACCATCAACAAGGAGCCGATGACCAGCGCCGCCGCCGCGCTGATCACTGTGCGCGGATGCGTCAGGCCGAAATTCAGCAGTTTCAAATCCTGCCGTTTCAGCCAGGTGACCAGACCCGATTCTTTTCCCTCGTTGAGTTTTGAATTTGGAAGCAAATAAGAGCAAAGCGCGGGCGTCACAGTGAGCGAAACCACCAACGATGCCAAAATCGAAGTGATGTACGCGATGCCCAGCGGCGCAAAAATCCGACCCTCGATGCCTTGCAATTGAAACAATGGCAGGAACACCAGCACCACGATGATAGTAGCGTACACGATGGAATTGCGCACCTCGCTACTGGCTTCATAGACGACAAGAAGCGAGTTTTTTGGGCTCCCCGCCGCCCGATTTTCTTTCAATCTGCGAAAAACATTTTCCACGTCCACAATCGCGTCGTCCACCAGTTCGCCAATGGCGATGGCCAGACCGCCGAGGGTCAATGTGTTGATGGAGATGTCGAACCAGTTGAAAACCAGCGCCGTGATGACCAGCGAAAGTGGAATCGCCGTCAGCGTGATGATGGTGGTGCGGAAATTCAGCAGGAACAAGAACAGGACGATGATGACCAAAATAAAGCCGTCGCGCAGCGCCTCCTCTACATTGGTCAGCGAATTGACAATAAAGTTTTTTTGCTGAAAAACCTCCGGATTGAGCCGCACATCGGACGGCAATGAAGGCTTCAACTCTTCCAACGCCTTTTCCACTTCCGCTGTTAAGTCTACCGTACTGGCGCCCGGTTGTTTCTCAACGGTCAGAATCACGGCGGGCCGGGCGTTCACCGAGGCATCGCCGCGTTTGATGGCCGCGCCGAATTGTACTTCGGCCACCTGGCTCAACAACACCGGCGAGCCTTCCCGGTTGGCCACCACCGTTCGCTGCAAGTCTTCCAAATTTTTGGAACGGCCCAACACCGAAATCAGCACTTCCGAGCCGTAGCGATTGAAAAAACTGCCCGTTGCGTTCAGGTTCGCATTGGAAAGCGCACGGTCGAGGTCTTCGAGCGCCAGGTTGTATTGTTTGAGTTTGGCCGACGACACCAGCATCTGGTATTGCAGCCTGTCGCCGCCCATGGGAATCACCTGCGCCACCCCTTTTATGGCCAGCAGCCTGCGCCGGATGGTAAAGTCGGCCAGCGTCCGCAAATCTGCGGCACTGCTGAGCGTCTGACCGGTGGCGCTGTCGGGTTCGGCGGTCACACCTACGAGCATGATTTGACCCATGACCGACGAAATCGGACCCATCACCGGCACGATGCCGTCGGGTAGTGGCACGGTGGCGAGTTTTTCGGCCACGAGTTGGCGGGCGCGGTACACATCCACTTCCCAGCCGAACTCCACGAACACCAGCCCGATGCCGCGCGACGAGCTGCTGCGCACCGTTTCCACGCCGGGCGAGCCGTTGAGCGCCGTTTCGATGGGCAAAACCGCTTGTGCCTCCACCTCTTCGGGCGACATTCCGCCGGCTTCGAGGAATACCGTCACGCGGGGGCGGTTGAGGTCGGGCAACACGTCCACCGGCAGGTTGGTAATCGTCCAGCCGCCCCACACCAGCAGCAAGGCTGCTGCGGCCACCACGAACAGGCGGTTTTGTAATGAGAATTTTATGAGAGTGTTGAGCATTTTTCAACAACATTTTTCACCCGCCTGTTTGGGAGGGCATTTTACCGTGCCATAGCTGCAAAACACACAGCAGTCGCCCGGCTTGGGTTTTAAGATTGATTGACAGTTATTACATTGATAAAAGAACTGACAGGCATCAGTCGGCATGGTTTCCTTTTTTTGAAAACCGCATTTTGGGCAGGTGAGTGTTGAGTCAAGGATTGGCTTATGGACATTGTTTTTTCTTTTTTGCCAGAAATTCCAACTGGCCCACCCAACGGCGATGATGCCTAACATCCAAAAAAGAGGCGCATAATGCTCGGCAAATTTGGTTACTGCTATTGCCGTGCTGCCTCCCAAAATAAGCACCAGGAAAGGCAGCCCGAAGCAGCATAAAAAAGGTAGTATCAAGGTTGCCAATCCAGAGATCATTGCGAGCGACTCTTTTTTCATCGTATTCAGTTTTTAAAAAATTTCTGTACAGAGAGAACTTGCCCGTTTTCATCCACAATTTTCAGGACATAAACCCCGGCGGGTAATTCGCCAACATGGACTGGCTCGCCAGCCGAAATCTCCTGTCGAAGCACAGTAAGGCCGTTTTCCGAAAGGATTTCAACGCTTGTTTTGCCCTTTGGAGCGGCAGACCTGAATCGCAGCGCCAACCAATCCGTCGCCGGATTCGGGAGGATTTGGACCATGCCGCGCGCAGCCGGTTCGGAGGTGGCGCTGTGATGCTGAATGAAAATGGCGACCGGATTCTGGTGCAGGAAGGCGTCCGTACCCGGTGCGTAATAATTGACCCGGATGCTGTCTTCTCCGTTTGAAACGGCAAGCAACATCAGGCCGACGCTTTCGCCCGGCGATAGTGCAAGTGTGTCAACAGGCCATGCAGGAATCTGCGGCTCGCCGTTGCGGACCACCACGCTGGCTTCTACCAGGTATGGAAAAATCACCTCCTTGCGGCCAACACCTGAATGTGTGATGTTCAGGAACACGGGCAATTGGTCCAATGCCGAAAAAACGGCTACGTCTTCTGTGTTGTAGTCGCCCAGAGCATCGCCGGATTTGCCGTTGACCAGAAAATAATCCGGCTCGAAAGGCGGCAGGTTGCCCGCTTGCGGAGGATTGAAATGCCATGCTGCATCGAACTCACCCAGTAGCCAGTGATAATCTTTGAAATAGGGTGGCCCATCTGTATAAGCTGTTTTTTCGCCACCGGCGGCCAGCACGATGAACAATCCCGCCATGCCCATTTGGCTGTGAACGGGATTTTGCAGGCCGCAGTGGTAAAAATAGTCGCCTGACTGTGCAGCCCGGAAAGCGAATATTTCCGTGTTGCCGGGCTGCACCAGCACGGGATTCGACGCCTCGCCGTTGTTGGAAGTATCGCTCCCGAAGCCGTGCAAATGAAAGGTATGCGCCAGGTTGCCCGCGTTGTACACGCTGACTTGCACGCTGTCTCCCTCTTCTACGATCAATCGCGGCGCCGGGTATTTCGCCGGTCCCTCGCCGGTGATTTGAAACCCCCACACCGGCAACACCGTCCCATTGTCCATTTCCGCCCACCCGTCTTCCGAGGCGGTCAATTGAAAGGTTTTGAGGGGTTGGGCCGACAGGCCGACCGACAGAAAAAGCGCGGCCCAGGTGCTCCAATTTTTCATGTTTTCCTTTTTAACGGTAATGCAAGGAGCTGCCGGACGCTGCCATGCAGCGCCCGGCGACCCGGATATGACTCAAAAAATCATGCAATCGTCATTGACGCCGATCGTACTGGCAGCAGCCCGGCAGATTGGTGTAAGCCTCGTCGTTGCCTTTCATCACATCGGTGTCGTATCCCGCTGCGGCGATAGCCTGGTGAACCTTGTCAACACCGGTCTGTGCAGGGTCGAACACGACGGTGAATTGGTGCGTGTCCATGTTCCAGCTGGCGCTTTGTACGCCGGTCACGCCTTTGGCTGCCGTCTCAATCGTTCTTTTGCACATTCCGCAGTTGCCCCAAACCTGGAATTGGGCAGTTTGGGTGTTTGTGGCCGCAGTTGCGACTTTTTTTACCGGAGGGGTCCCGGTAGCGGGTTGTTGAGCGTATGCGTTATGGGTTGACAATGCCGCTATGCAGATGAAAATCAGAATTTTCATGATTTTAAAATTGAATTGATTGAACGTTAAGGAAAAGATGAAATGAGCAGTAGAACACACGGCGTTTTAGTGGCCGCTATGTCCTTCATGGCCGCCCGATGTGGCTTGACCTTCGGTCACCTGTACCACGAAATCAGCCGTATGCACTTTGCCCCCGGTCTGGAATTGCAGCCAGCCGCGATAAGTGCCGGGCTTGGCGAAAGTGGTGTGAATGTCCAATTTGCCTCCTTCTGCCGAGGGGTGGGTGTGGACGAACTCTTTGGAGGCCACTTCCACGAGCACGAGGTGGGCTTTTTCGCCCAAATAGTTCTCGAAAGTAGCGGGGTCAACGGGCTTGCCGCCTTGTTTGATGGTCACCGGGATATGCTGCTGGCTGCCCGTGGTGAAGCCGCCGCCGCCGTGTCCGGCTTCCATCGTGAGGGTGAAACCGTCCACAGTGGTGGTCATTTTCGGTTGGGTATATGCGACGGTTCTGGCGGGTGCCCCGGCCACGGTGAGTTCGGTTTTGTTCACCTGATTCAGGCCGCCGGTAGGTTTGTAATCCGTAAATGCCCAGTATTTGCCGCCGGCCTCAAAGCGTGTTTCGTTGTGCCCGCGACCGTTGGTGAAGTTTTCTCCCGAGGCCAGCACTTTGATGTCGTAGCTGCCCGAGGCCGAAAATTCAGGGTGGATATGGTCGAACCAGGACAGGTCATCGCTCACGAGGATGAGGTGCATCTTTTTCTCATGCACGAGGTCGAGCGGCACGGGCGCACTTTCGTTGCCTTTGATTTTTGGCGTAAACGACAGCATGCCCGCCTTGCCAGCTTCGAGTTGGGGTGGATTGGCCGTGAAGGCCGTGAAATACTCGGCCTTGTTGGCTTCCGTTTCGGCCTTCACCGGCTCCAAATTCATGTTGCAGACGGGACAAGTGCCGGGCTGGTCGTAGGTCTTGCCCTTTTCGCAGTTCATCGGGCAGATGTATTTCGTACCGGGGGCAGCGGCTTCGGTCGTTTGGGCTTTGTGTTTGGAATGGTCGTTTTTGCAGGCA
The DNA here is from genome assembly GCA_020849825.1 of Saprospiraceae bacterium. Classification (GTDB taxonomy): domain Bacteria; phylum Bacteroidota; class Bacteroidia; order Chitinophagales; family Saprospiraceae; genus M3007. The sequence continues at coordinate 927 of JADZFP010000319.1, read as the reverse complement.
TTGAACGCCACGACCGACAGCGCGAGCGCGAGGCCCGCGATGAGCATATTTTTCATAAAAAATTGAAATTGAGAGTGTTGGAAATAAGGCTGAAAAGTGAATAGACAGATTTGAGCGACTTAGAAACAAATTGTTCCAAATCATATCAATTGTTCTAACCCTTTCTAAACCGAAAAAATGGGCACACGTCTGGCTGACGCGGCATCAGGCGCCGATCTTGGGCGGCTGCCAGATTGGAAGGTAAACGGCTTCGGGCAGGTGTTCGGCAAAGTAAAATGCCATTTTTCGCACCGAATCGTTGAAGAGAGATGCCGCGAATGTGAGCGGCGTTTCGAGCGCGGAGGCTGCGCCGGAATGACACATCAGACCACAACCGGGACAGTGGCAACCGCCGTTGTCGTGGTCGCAGGGGCAGTTGCCGTCGGAATGTTGATGTCTGGAATCGTCTGAGCAGGAAGCAGGAACGCCGTCGTTTTCGGAGCAGCAGGATTTTTCTACACCTGTCTGCTCGGTCTTCGTCGTGTCCTGGCTGTGTTCGTCGTCACACGCCCAAGCGCGGTTCGCCCACAAGGAGAACACGCTGAGCGTAAGAAGTAATATGACACGACGAATACTCATGGACGGAGCAAAGATAAAAACGGCAAAACGAAGGGAAAGTTTTTTCCGCCTGGTTTTAAGATTTATTGGGAATCCCATCAATTGCTCCTTTCGGCTTACATCTTATGCCCGGCCATCGGGTCAGACCCTTTTTTAAACACAAATTCGCTGTTCAGAAGGTAAGCACCCGACACGACCACGATTTCCCCGGATTGCAATCCCTCGACGATTTCGGTATAGTCTTCATTGGCAATGCCGATGCGCACCATACGGCCTTCGAAGCCTCCATTGACATTTTTTATCCAAACAGTCGTTCCACGACTTTCTCGT
>JADZFP010000318.1 GCA_020849825.1 Saprospiraceae bacterium | reverse complement strand
TCGACGGTCGAAACGGTGGTGGAACTGGAAATACAAGGCTGCGAATGGGCCCTTCAACAGGCCAATGATACGCTGGCTAATCCGTCATTCCTTGCCGCCATACCCCTGCCGACGCCGGAAAAGGCAAAAGGCAACGCTTTCGCCCCCATTGCTTTCAGCAGCGAGGTGTTGTATTTTTCCTTCAATGTCGAAGGACAAAACTTTGCATCGCTGTGGCGGCTCAACCGTCCTTCGGCCGACTGGGCGGCTCCGATACCGGCTTCCGGTTTGCCGGCCGAGGCCGGGCGGAATTTTTCCAGTGGCGCCTTTTCGCCCGACGGTCAGCGGTATTACTGCGTACAATGCCTGGATACCCAACTGCCGGAAAACGCCGTATCGAAAAGCCCGGCCGACCGCCTCAATTGTAGCATAATGGCGCTGCGGAAAACCGAAAACGGCTGGACCAGCCCGGAGCCGCTGCGCGATTACGTCAATTGGCCCGGAAGCACCAACCTGGCGCCGGCCATCGTGCATGAAAACGGTCAGGAACGCCTTTTCTTCGCCAGCAACCGGCCGGGCGGCTACGGTGGTCTCGACCTGTACGTCTGCGAGCGCCCGCTGGCCGCCGACGATTTCGATTTCTCCCTGCCGCGCAACCTCGGGGCAATTGTCAATACCGCCGGGGATGAAACCACGCCGTTTTTCGACAGCACCGCACAAACGCTTTTTTTCAGCAGCAACGGCTGGTTGTCGATGGGCGGCTACGACGTATTTCGCTCCCGGCGCGATGCACAAACCTGGACCCTCGCCGAGAACATGGGCCTGCCCTGGAATTCGCCGGCCGACGACCTTTGGTACGTTCCGGGCCCCGAAGGGCATCAGGGATATTTGTCGTCCAACCGGCGTACATCCGCCGATCAATCAACGCTTTACGACCGCATTTTTGAAATAGCGCCCGAGCAAACCCGACTTTTTCTCTCCGGAGAAGTGATCGACGAGAGCGGTACACTTTTGCCCGGCTGCCTGATCGGCCTGTACGAACAAAGCCCCGACGGCGAAATACAACTGGTTCAGCTGCAGTCGGCTGCCGACGGGCGTTTTCGTTTTCGCCTGCTGCCGGGCAGCACCTATGCCGTCGAAGCCAGCCGCGAAGGCTACCGCACCGCCCGCGCCACACTGGGCCAGCCCAACCGTACGCCCGAGGGTTATGCCCTGACGCTGCTGTTGCGCCGTTTGCCCGCCCCCCAGATCCCGCCAGTTCAGGTTCCGGCGGAGGACAAGGGCGGTGAAAAAGCGCCGTAGGAATTTTTTACCGCCCACTTGCAATATTCTCCTTTCTTTTGCCGCATGTCGGTACGCGATCTTATACGACTGGTTCGCCTGGAACACTGGGTCAAAAACCTGTTCCTTTTCCTCCCGGCTTTTTTTGCCGGCCGCCTGCTGGAGCCCGAGTTGCTGCTCCGGACGGTGCTGGGATTCCTGTCGTTTTCGCTCATTGCCTCGGCCGTGTACGTGCTCAACGATTTGATCGACGCACCGCAGGATCGCAATCATCCCGACAAATGCAAACGCCCCATTGCCAGCGGCGCCATTACCCCCCGGACGGGAGTCGTGCTGGTGATGCTGTTGCTCGGCTCGGGCACCGCACTGGCGGTCGGGCTCGACGCCACCTTTGCCGGCATTGCGTTTTTGTATTTTATTATCAATGTGTTCTATTCTTTCTCGCTGAAACACATCGCCCTGATCGACGTCTCGCTGATCGGGCTCGGCTTTTTATTGCGGGTATTCGGCGGAGGTACCGTGGCGGGTGTGGCCGTATCGCACTGGCTGATCGTGATGACGTTTTTGCTGGCGCTCATTCTGGGGCTGGCCAAACGCCGGGGCGAATACGTGATCGCCACGGGCGGGCAGTCGTTCCGCAAGGCGCTGGAGGGCTACAACCTGCCTTTTCTCGAACAAAGCATGGTCGTATGTTCTACTGTGGCGATCGTGGCCTACATCATGTATTGTTTTTCGCCGGAAGTGACCGAGCGGATCGGCAGCGACAAGATTTTTTACACAGCATTCTTTGTGATCCTGGGCATCCTGCGCTACCTGCAACTCACGCTGGTATTCGAACGCACCGAATCGCCCACGCGGGCCCTGCTGCGCGACGCTTTTCTACAAATTGTGCTGCTGGGCTGGATCGGGTGTTTTGTGTGGTTGTTGTATGGGAAGAAGTGGTTGGGGATGTGATTGCTACTATTCGTCAAACAATAAGCCCTCCCCCACTCCGTCCGATCAATTCCCGAACCACGCGCACAAGTTCTTCCCGCTGCGTTTCCACCGCCGCCCGGCTCTCGAAAAAAGCCAGGCGGCGGTCTTTGTATTCGCCCTGCAGCAGCGGCGAGGCGATGCCGACAATGGCCGGATGGTGAAAAACCAGCCGGATGACCTTTTTGTCGTGCAGATTGAACGTCAGCAAATCCGCCTGCGTGTAGTAACTCGGCGCATTCCATTTGATGCGTTCCGACAGGCCGGGGTGCGCCGAACGGATGATGTCGCGGAGCAGCTCCACTTCTGCCTTCAAAGGGTGGTCGAGGGCCTTCATGTAGGCGCTTACTTTGTCTGCATCGGTCATAATGGCATCAGGATTTGGGTTGGTAACGCATCCCGACGATGCCGCAGGCGAATGCCCGGGCTTCCACCAGATCGAGTGCCTGGCGCTCGGCGCGCTCGCGGAAAATAGGCATGCCGGCGCCCAGGATCGCCGGGTTGACAAACAGATTGTACTCGTCGATCAAACCTTCGCAAATGAGGCCCGAGACCAGTTTGGCGCCGCCGTACACGATGATGTCGCCGCCGTCGAGGGCTTTCAGCCGTGCGAGCTCGCCGCGCAGGTCGTCGCCGGCCAGTACGGTTTGCGGCCAGGGGGAGTTTTCCAGGGTTCGCGAAAAAACGACCTTGGGCGTTTCGGTCATTTTTCGGGCAAAATCGCCTTCTTCCGGCGTCGGATTGGCGGCAGCATTGGCCCAGTGCGGAATGAAGCCTTCGGCGAGGTGGCGGCCCAGCAGGATACAATCGACGGTTTGCGTGATCTGATCAACGTAGTTTTTCAGTTCGTCGTCCCAGTTCCATACCATCCAGTCCATTTCACCATTGGGGCCCGCGACGTAGCCGTCGAGCGAGACTTGCATTTGAAGTTTTACTTTTCGCATGACAGGGTAGTTTTTGTGTAGCAGCGCAAAGGTCCGCCTTTTTTAAACAAAATGTATTTTTAAAAACGACTGACACAGGGGGTGTTTGCGACAAATTGTAGCGACTACCATTCAATAGGAATGTTGGCTTTTCTTTGCAGTTATATCCATACGCCTGCCATGACCAACAAACAAATTGCCAACGCCTTCGACGAACTCGCCAACCTGATGGAATTGCACGGCGAAGACGAATTCCGCATTCGCTCCTACCGCAATGCCTATCTCACCCTGCGCAAAGTGGATCGCCCGCTGGCCGAGCTCGATGATACCGAACTAAAAGCCATCAAAGGCGTGGGCGACACTATTGCCAAAAAAATTCGCGAACTGGTCGGTACCGGTAAAATGCCCACCCTGGAAAAATACCGTGAAAAAACCCCGCCCGGCGTCGTGGAAATGCTGGATGTGAATGGTTTCGGCCCCAAAAAAGTCGCCGTGGTATGGCACGACATGGGCATCGAAACCATCGGCGAACTGTGGTATGCCTGCAACGAAAACCGCCTGGTCGAGTACAAGGGCTTCGGCCTGAAAACCCAGGAAGACCTCAAACAAAAACTGGAATACTACCTCCGCAGCCGCGACAAACTCCACCTCGACGCGGCGGAAGAAGAGGCCGACTTCGCCTGCGCCTGGCTCACGGGCAAACTGAGGGGCGCATTCGTGGCGCCCGTCGGCGATGTGCGCCGCCGCTGTCCGGTGGTGGATACCATCGAAATCCTGGTCGGCTTCAACGGCCCGATGGACGGCATATTCGACGAGCAACATTTCCGTCTCGAACGCGAAGAAGACAACCTCTTCGTCGCGCACCTTGAAAACGGCACGCCCATCACGGTGCACCGCTGCATTCAGGAGGAATTCGGTTCAAAACTGTTTCGTTTCACGGGTTCGACCGATTTTCTCGATCACTTCGTGCAAACGAATCCGGGCCTGAATTTCAAGGGCTTGCGCACCGAACAGGAGGTGTTTGAAAAAGCCGGACTGCCGTTTATCGTCCCCGAACTGCGCGAGCACCCTTCGGTGATCGATCTGGCCCGAAAAGGCCAGTTGCCGGCCCTGGTGGAAGAACACGATCTGCGCGGCGTCCTGCACGTACACAGCACCTGGAGCGACGGCCTGCACACGCTGCGCGACATGGCGGAGTACGTCCGCTCGCTCGGCTACGACTACATCGGCATCACCGACCACAGCCAGTCGGCTTTCTACGCCAATGGCCTCAAACCCGAACGCGTGCTCCAGCAAATGGCTGAAATCGATGCGCTCAATGCCGAAATGGCGCCTTTCCGCATCTTTAAGGGCATCGAAAGCGACATCCTCAACGACGGCGAACTCGACTACGAACCCGAGCTGCTGGCCCGCTTCGACTTTGTCATCGCGTCGGTGCACTCCAACCTCAAAATGAGCCGCGAAAAAGCCACGGAGCGCGTCCTGCGCGCCATCGAAAACCCGCATACCCGCATCCTGGGGCACCCGACCGGCCGGCTCCTGCTCAGCCGCGAAGGTTACCCGCTCGACTGGGAAGCCATCCTCGATGCCTGCGCCCGCCATCAGGTGGTCATCGAACTCAACGCCAACCCCTATCGCCTCGACATCGACTGGACCCTGATCCCGGAGGCGACCCGCCGGGGTATCCCCATCAGCATCAACCCCGACGCGCACAGCAAAGACGGGGTACACGATACCCGCTACGGCGTGTTTGCCGCGCGAAAAGGCGGGCTGGGAAAGGAACAGTGTTTGAACGCCCGCGACCTGGATGCTTTTGAAAAGTGGCTTATTAAAGTTTGAGTAATTTACTCACCATACGGCCTTGCCCCGGCTGCGCCCAATACAGCCAATACAGGCCGGCCGGCCATTTATCCAGATCCAGGGTAAATTCAGAACTGCCTTCCGGAATGGCAAAACTTTGCAAAAACTGCCCCTGAGCGTTAAATAATTGCAGGGAACCCGCTTTACCTGCCAATTGTAAAAAACGCAACGTACAAACGCCGCCCGTAGGATTGGGCGCCACGAGAATGGCCTGGGCGCCCGTCGGCGAATGAAACGCAAGGGGCATCGAGACCAGTGTTTGGACGGTATTGGTAAGTACTGCCGGGTTAGCGTCGAAATAAATGCCCGCGCGGTTGCTGACGATCGTACCCGGCAACAAGCCCGGTTGTAATTGAATGGCAAATTGTACAAATCCCTGACTCTCGCGTGCGTTTGTCGTACTATCGGGTAGATGGATGTTATTGAATGTAAATTGCAGCAAGCCCGTCTGCTCGTTCAAGGATACTTCATACGGGTGACTCGATCCCAATAGCCGAAGGCTGGCCCAGTTCAGGCCGGCACCCAAGGTATCACGAAGGCGAACGATCGTTGCCGTGTCATTCCCTGTATTTTGGAAACGAATCGTGTACACAAGTTCGTTTTCCAAAGGGTCATAATCATACGGGATAGAGGTCCTGTCTACCAATTTATCGTTCGGGTCATAAGAGCAAAGCACCACTGTCCAATACGAATAGGATTCCGAGAAAGTAAAGCTCCCGTCCGGCTCATCCAACCACGTGAAAGCTTTGAAATGTAGGGTATCGCCGGTATGCGACGCATCAGGCATTTGGAGATACAGATTGATCTGCTCATATCCGTAAGGAGCAATCGAATCGAAGTTCCACCATAAAGTATCTCCGCTGATGGCGCTTGGCGGGACTCCGAGGGGCACATAGTCCACCAATTCATCCAGTACCAGCGCCACCATACCCGACCCTTCGTTACAACTGCGATTGTCCAGGGTAATTCTGAATTGGACCACCTGGGCACATTGTGCAGGGTTACCACTTATTACGGGTCGAACATACCGATCCTCATTTGTTTTTTTAAAGCCAAACAAATAACCGGACAAGGGCGCTCCGGCGGTGCTCAAGTGATATTCTGCCGAATCGGTCGTCAGCTACCAGCAGCCGTTGGTTTCATAAGAGAGCAAGTAATTGCCGGGTGCGACGAAAAACCTGAATTCACCTTCGGAATCAGTATAGGTCACCCAACCGGTGGGGTGTAAATTGAGTTGAAGCCCGTAAGCATACGGTTCGCCCGCATCCCACGCCTTGTTTTCGTTTTTATCCCAGAAACATGCCCCGCTGATCATCGCCGGGTTGAGCAGGTTTTCCCACCAACCGACGATCGAATCGGTACGAAAGCCGACATCTGTATCGCCGTCATAGTCGATGTCATTCAACAGCAATCGTTGAATGCCGGCGGCCAATCCAAAAGAATCAGGAATGGCAAACAAGCCGCCGCCCAGGTTTTCATAATACCTGAAATGTCCCCGTTCGGGTTCGTTGAGTACAGGATCGCTCAACAACGCCACGAAAACGTCTTTGTCTCCGTCCAGGTCAAAATCCGCCGCTTCCGCGATAGGAATATAGAATGGCAGATTAGAATCAATGACTTGCGGATTGCTGTTGAAAACGCCTCCTCCCTCGTTGGCAAACCACCGGATTTGACCGGGGCGGGCCGCCAATACATCCGAATCGCCGTCGGCATCCATGTCAACCAACGAGATAAGGGTCGAACTACTCGCGGAGCCGATAAAGGTTTTGGCGCCAAAAACACCGTTGCCAAAGTTTTTGTACCAAAAAATTCCGCCACTCGCTCCGTCGAGACGAAACAGGTCCGGGTCGCCGTCCTGGTCAATATCGTTGAAAAAAGGGGTAAAATTATTGGCTATAAAATCTAAATAAACCTGTTGCACAAAACTACCAAATCCGTCATTCCGCAAGAAGTAGGGGCTTGCTCCGTCGGTCGCGATAATTTCAGGATACTCGTCGCCCGTCAGGTCGATCGCCTGGTAGAGCAGCGTCGCCGCCCCCACCAGGATGGTGTCGCCAAAACTCCCGCTACCGTTGTTGGCCCGCCAATTAATCAAGCCGCCTTGTATCAGAATCAGGTCCGGATCGTTGTCCTGATCCAGATCGCCCGTTATTACCTGGTCATACTGATCTCCATCGGCGGAAAGCACATTTAAGGAGCCAAATTGCCCGATGCCGTTGTTTGAATACCAGCCCAGGGCTGCAACCGAGTCCGCCCTGCCGATGAGCAGGTCAGGCGTATGGTTGTTGTCGATGTCGTCGATGACCAGGCTGTTGAGCACTGGAACCGGCGGCAATAAATAAGGACCTAAAAACTGAGCGCTTGCCGATTGGCAGAACAACCCAAAACAACAAGCTGTAAGGATGTAAAGATGAATGTTTCTCATGGTTATAACATTTAATAACTCGGGGTAAAAGATGCCAAGTAACCTGATAAAATACGCTGCTAAACGGGTTTGTTACCGTGTCAGGAGGTTTTGCTTTTTTCAAAATAAACGGGGCTCGCACGCCATCGCATACAAGCCCCGTAGGTACGTAAAAAACAGCCGCTTATCAGAAATACGAGCGGAAATTCAGCCGGAACGAACCGTCGGTGAGTTCCTTTTTATTACCAAACTCGTCGTACAGGGTGCACTTCATGGTGCCGGTGATCGTCTGGCTCAAACCGAAAATATCGTTGGCTTCTTCCGATTTGGTGATCGTAAACTGCGCGCCGCTCTGGGCGCCCTTGGCGCTCGAATAGAACCCGGAAGCGTCGATGTACACGACCTGCACGCCTTTGCCGCCCACGGCTTCATTTAAAAAAGCCTGAGCGCCCGTGGGAAAAAGGTCGTTGTACAGGGTTTCTTCATCGGCGCAATCGCCGTCGAAATAACTGATAAAGTCGATGCCGCTTTGCGGGAACACATTCTGGTCGAAAGCCCCCAGGTAAGCGCCGTAATCGAACACGCAATTCGGCGTGCCGATGCTGCCGCTGTTGGAAGTGGACATCTCGATGTCATTGGTCGGGGTGGCTTCAAGGCGGAAGGATTCGCCATCGACTTTGCCGAGGATGTAAAACTCGGCGTCGGATGTATTCTGGTCGTCGTCGTTTTTGTCTTTTTTACAGGCTGTAAAGGCTAAAAACAGGGTTAAGAAAAGCAACAAATGATGTTTCATGAAAAAGCATTTAGATGAAAAGATGCCCGAATATCCACCCTGTCTCGTAATTGTTACGCTGATGGCCGTTTTTTTTCAGGCGTTTTGCAAAAATAAACACTGTTCAGTATATTTGCGGCGTTAACCAAACGCTATGGGTATCATTGAAAGAAAAGAACGCGAAAAAGAAGAAATGCGCCGGCTCATTCTCGACGCTGCGCTGCGGCTTTTTCGGGAAAAGGGGCTCGATGCGGTCAGCATCCGGAACATTGCGGAGTCGATCGAGTACAGCCCTGCCACCATTTATCTGTACTACAAAGACAAAAGCGAGATACTCTCCGCCCTTCAATACGAAGCGGCCGCGGTCAAACGCGATCACGTGATGCCTGCCGCCGCCATCGAAAACCCCTGGGAACGGCTGGTCGAATTCGGGCGGCGGTACGTCGACTTCGGCATGAAGCACCCCGACCTGTACGACCTGCTTTTCATCACGAGGGCGCCAATGGAATTCATTGAAAATCAGCAATGTTGGCCCCTCGGCATGGCTGTGCACAGCTTCTTTACCGAAACGGTGCAAGCCTGCGTCGACCAGCGCTATTTCAAAAGCACCGATACCGAGACGATTGCCTACACGCTCTGGTGCCATGCGCACGGACTGGTTTCGCTGTTCGTCAGGGAGCGCATGCGAATGTACCCGGAAGAGAAACGGCAGGAACTGGCCCAAAAATCTTTTACCATGATCGTGAAAATGGCGGAAAGCATCTGATGCTTTTGGTCCCTAAGATCCGACGATCCATCCCCCGATTCCGGCCGTTCAACGGATTAATATTGCCCGACACACTCGCAGTGTCTTTTTTTGCCTCAATTACTGAACACTGTTTATTAATCTAATACCGTTATTTACCTTGTCCATGTTACGGAAACTACCTTTTATGCTGTTGTTGGTTGTTTGGGCTGCACAGTCGGCGGCCCAACAGTACGCTTCACCGGTTCTGGACGAATACCTTCGCCAGGGGCTTGCCAACAACCTGGGTTTGAAAACCCGCAATCTCGAATGGCAAAAAAGCCTGGAATCGATCCGGCAGGCCCGAAGCCTCTCCTCCCCTACCGTTCAGTTCAACGCCAACTACACCCGCGCCATCGGCGGCCGCAGCATCGACCTTCCGATCGGCGACCTGCTCAACCCGGTGTATATGGCGCTCAACAGCCCTCAGCGCGTTGACAATCAGAGCATTCAGTTTTTGCCTGATAATTTTCACGAGACGAAATTCAAGATTGCCTATCCCTTGTTCAACTCCGACCTGCGCTACAACCGCCAGATTCAGCACCACCTGTCGGACAGCAAGGAGGCGGAAAAACTCGCCTACGAACAGCAACTCCGCTATCAAATTACGATCGCCTATCTCCGCTACCTGCAATCGGTGGAAGCCGAGAAGATCTGGATCAATTCCCGCAACGTACTCACCGAATTGCGCCGCTTCAACGAATCGCTGGTCAAAAACAACGTAGCCACCCGCGACGTAGTGGCCACGGCCGACTACGAACTGAGCAAGGTCGACAAGGAGGTGTACAGCCTGCGCAGCAACCAGAATACCGCCAGGGCTTATTTCAACTTTCTGATCAACAGAGACTTGCAATCCGAAGTTACCCTCGACACCTCGCTGCTCCGCCGGCCCTTGCCCGATTACGCCCTGCCGGAACTGATCACTTATGCCCAACAACACCGGCAAGAGTTTGCCGCGCTCCAGTCGGGTATTCAAGCGTCCGAATCGGCCCAGCGGCTCCAGGAAGCCAACCGCAATCTGCCGGACGCCTATATCGGCGGCGAGATCGGTTTTCAGGGCTTCGGGTACACCTTCGACAAAGAACAAGCCTATGCGATCGGGCAAATCGGCGTGACCTACGACCTCTTCAACGGCGGTCAGAACAAAACCAAAGTGCAACAGGCCCGCATCGAAACCGAACGCATTCGCAACCAGTACGCCGAGGCAGAGCAACAGATCGCTCTGCAGGTCACCCAGGCCTGGAATGAACTGGAAGCCGCCAAATACAGCTGGCAAACCGCACAGGCGGGGCTGAAAGCCGCCGAAGAATCCTTCCGTATCGTCAACAATAAATACCGCGCCAACCAGGCCCTGCTGCTCGAATTTCTCGATGCCCAAAACCGCGTTACAACCGCCCGTCTGCAGGTTTCACTGGCCTGGACCGACGTGTTGATCCAGGAAGCAGAGCTCCGCAAAGCGGCCGGCATGTAAATCCGGCGGCATCTACCCTGTTCATATCAACCTGTCCAAAAATTTATCAATCCTCTCCACGATGAATCGTATTTCCCTGCGCTCCGTTATACCCGCCGGTCTGGTCGGACTGGCTCTGCTGGGGCTGTTTTACCTGCTTGGCGGCTGTGGCAATGCACCCGCCGTTTCGAAGACCAATCCGGACAGCCAAACATCCGATGTGCGCATCGTCGTACGTACGGCCCCGGTGCAACAACAATCCATCAGCCTGCCCATACACGCCAGCGGCATCCTGGGCTCCTCGGCCGAACAACGCCTGGCCTTCAAAATCGGCGGCGTCATCCAGCGGATTTATGTAGATGAAGGCGATGTGGTGCGCCCCGGCCAATTGCTGGCCGTGCTCGATAAAACCGAGATCGACGCTCAGGTAGCACAAGC